>JAFLTD010000008.1 GCA_022510625.1 Lachnospiraceae bacterium | reverse complement strand
CTTCCGGCGTCCCCGTATATACCCCCGCCATAATATCTTTGATCAAAACATCATCATTGAGGTCATAATAAAAACCAAACAGCTGACCAATCACGATAATATTACATATGACGGTCAGCGCGACAGCAATATAGTTTCCGTATTTTTCTCCAAATCTGCGAATCCGCATAATATCGTACCTTTCTACCGGTAAAATGCCTCGACTTGTTCGGTAATATACGTCACTTCATCCTCAGTCAGCTTATAAAACATAGGCAGTCTAAACAGCCGCTCGCTCTCCTTCGTCGTATACTTGTCCTCCCCGTGGAATCTTCCATACTTCTGCCCTGCCGGCGCCGTATGAAGCGGTATATAATGAAATACCGCGTGTACACCGCGCTCCTTCAGGAAGGCATCCAGTCTGGTGCGCTCCTCTATATCCTTGGTCTTAATATAAAACATGTGGCCATTGTGCTCACAGTGAGGCGGAATATAGGGCAGCTCTATTTTGCCGTCATCAGCCAGCGGCTGCAGCAGCTCCCGGTACTGGTTCCACCTTGCCACTCTTACTCCGGTAATCTCATCCGCAAGCTCTAACTGCGCATACAGATAGGCCGCATTCATATCGCTGGGAAGATAGGATGAACCGTAGTCCTGCCAGCGATATTTGTCGATTTCTCCTCTGTAATATTTGCTTCTGTCCGTTCCTTTTTCCCGGTAAATCTCTGCTCTCTCAATATATTTACCATCACGTATCAGGAGTGCGCCGCCTTCGCCCATACTGAAATTCTTCGTCTCATGAAAACTAAAGCACCCGAAATCGCCGAAGGTACCCAGTGCTTTCCCCTTGTAGGACGCCATGATGCCTTGTGCGGCATCCTCAACCACCATCAGGTTATGCCGCTTTGCAACATCCATAATAGTGTCCATCTCGCATCCCACGCCCGCATAGTGTACCGGAACAATCGCCCTCGTACGCTCTGTGACTGCATCTTCTATCAGCTTCTCATCGATATTCATGGTGTCCGGCCTTATGTCCACAAAGACAGCCTTAGCCCCACGCAGTACAAAGGCATCTGCCGTAGACACGAAAGTATAGGACGGCAGGATCACTTCGTCGCCTTCTTTGATGTCCGCAAGCAACGCCGCCAACTCCGTGGCATGCGTGCAGGATGTTGTGAGCAGACACTTGGCCGTACCGGTCTTTTTCTCAATCCATTCACTGCACTTCTTGGTAAAAGGCCCATCACCGCAAATTTTCTGATTCTCGACGGCCTCTTTCATGTATTCAATTTCTTTCCCGGTATAAGGAGGGACGTTAAAGTTTATCATGACCTATCTCCTTTTTTGTATAAATTTTCAGTTTCAACTCGATTCCGCTTCGCTTAACCGCGCTCACGGACACATTATATCACATTCCTACTCCTCTGCCAAATAAACCACATATCGTCCGTTGCCGAATGTCTCCCGATATGAATGGTCCCTCATGTAGCCGGCGAGGATCTGTAATTTCTCATCTGCATCCAACGCTTCCCGGTCTGCCCCAAACCAGTTCATGCCGTCCGCATCCTCGTTCAGATATGCCGCAATGGGAGAAGCAGCAATGATAACCGGAGGGATTGCCAGCTGTTCCATATCCCGCTCATACTCTGACATGAGATAGGAAGGCAAGTCCGGCCAGAATGTTGATAATGCCGGTGGCATATCCAGCAAATACCCCAGCCCCGGAATTTCCCCGTACGAAATCAATTCCCGCTCCGTGAGATTCGCACTCTCCGCATATTCCGCCAACTCTTGAAGCCATGCGGCGTTATCCCGATTCGTATAGATACCTTCTGTTTTGACCGGCATAGTCAATTTCGTATCACGCACTTCACCTTCAATGCCGTCCCGAAAAGCGAACGCCATGTGAAAGCCCGTGCTCTGTACGAAAAGAAGCGCAGTCAACAGAACCAGTGGCGCTCCCCATACAAAAGCAAAAGTCCCTGTCCCTGATATGATGCCGGCTTCACCCCGGACATCCTTCTCCCTATATGACATATATCTGTCATATGCAACCCACAAGAGGAACGGCACTGCAATAAACATGTTATTGATAATGGGATACAGATAATTGTTACTTCCAAGCGGTGTCACAAAAACCTGCACTAACAAAAGTATCGCCAATATTTTCAACTGAGGACAAATGTGCTTATTAAACAGGCAATACAGCGCTGCTAAAATCGCAGCCAATAAAAGCAGGACGGCGGAATTATATATGCTGCTGTCCTCATAATAGAAGAAAGTGAATACTCCTCTTCCCCAATAGAAACGGAGCAAAACAAACAATACCGCAATATAGATGCTCTTGCACAAAACCATCACGCTGTGTCTGCCCGCAAACAACCTGCGCTGCAATGCAAAGAGAGCCCATCCGCCCGCCATACAAATGCCTGCAAAGACCAGCCGGTATAACCCCATGCGATAATCCCCGAGCATCCCCGTCACCATGGCTGCGGGTTTGTAGTCCGTAGCCTTGTCGGTCATGGCAAACAGCGCCTTGACCATGGCAGGGTATGCGCTCACACCGTATCTGATACAGATTGCCGTAAGCGGTATTCCAAAACCAATCGCATAGCCCAAAACACACCACAGTGTCTCCCGAATCGCCTGCTGCCATGTCCGCCCATAGATTACCGCGGCATACCATACTGCTATAATCATCGCCGTCTGTACCACATTGGGCATCCTGACAGCCACATTCATGCCAAGGCAAATTCCCGCCGCCACATAATATTTCTTGTCATCTTTCAAAATACCATGGTGCAATAGCAAAATACCTGCTGCCATCAACAGGTAAGTCAGATAATTATACAAAACCGTGGAAGGACACCAGCACAGTCCCAATGCAATCCATTCCCCGACAAACACAAACGGCGCCGGTATTCTCCTGCGTAAAGCCGCATAAACCATGAATGCTGTCACGGACTGTACCAATGCCGTATAAAAATACATACCCATCATCGTGCTGCCGAAAGGAAACCGCATCATCAGATTACCCACCACATTGGAAAGAAAGGTTGCAACGATCCATGTCCCGTCCATGGAATTAAAATACTGAAAATTCGCCAAACTGTAGGTAGTGTCCGACACATCGATACCCTGATTGATCATCATTATAGGGTACAAAACAAGGAGCACCGGAAACAAAATGTTCTCTATAAAATTTTGATATTTCTTATATGTCTCAGATATCCTGTTCATCTACTTTGCGCTTTCTTTATCTTATTACCCGTGACAAAGTGAAAAATACACGTTCTCACCCAATCCACAGCCGTACCGGCCGCGTACACAAGCAGAACGCATACGGCCATGTGCGGGACGAACATAAAACTTCCCTGCACCTGCTCCACATTCAGCCACCTCATCCACTCGCATCGAACAAGCACATGTTCATGCAGCAGGTATACCCCGAAAGTATAGGGCGACAGCCGCCTTATAATCACTGCGATCCTGCCGTTCCACGGCCTCATATTCTTAAAAAGCATGAAGAATCCGACCGCTCCGAGCAGACACAGAATATGATTGTAAGTAGTCGGCATACCCATATAATAACTAAAAGAATCTACCGCCCCGGCCAGTTTACCCGCCGCTGCAGTCAATAAAAAGATGCACAATCCCATACCGATATAGAGCAGCAACGCATTTCTCTTTCTCTCCAAAACAGGACACCCGTACAACCGGATGTATGCCGCAATCAGAAACAGACAGAGAAACCACCCATACTCGTAACCGTACCTGTCCGTAGCAATCACCACGGGCAGAAAGGACTTCCACACGGAGAAATAGAGCAGAAGCACGCCGATAATGATCTGTAATGTCCGTTTCTCCACCGCTTGAACTCCCGCCGCCAAAAGCGGTGCGAGCAGATACATGATCAGATACGCTGTGGCAAACCAATAATGCTCCGTCTCTATGGGCAGCACAAAGTTAATCCAATCATAAATCGACAGATTTCCCGGCAAAACCTCTCCGACACATATAAGGACCACCGGTATCAGAACAGAATAAAAAAGAATCTGCGCCGCCAGAGACACCACCCGCCCCGGTTTCCATGCAGACTCCGCCAAAAAATATCCGCTCAACAGCACATAGCAATTGACCGACACAATGCAGAAAGACTCTATAAAATGCGCAGCGTAATTCACCGCAGATCCATCGGTCGTATACGCCGTGACAATATCCCCTTTATTCAGATAGTGGAGAACAATAATCATCAGCATTGCCACTATGCGCAGCAGCTCAAAGTTTGCCTGTCTTTTCGATTGCATAAGCCATCCCTCTGTTTACTTCCATGTTCCGTTACTTCTTTTCCTTAAAAATCCACAGTTTACTAAGGAAATAATTCGCCACGATCACGAGGACCTGACAGACAAATTTGGAAATCATCTCGTTCAGTTCCGCTCGGCCTACCATGAGAAACATCAGTCCCATCTCCAAAAGTTCTGTCGCGACCCTGGCTCCGATAAAAGAAAGAAATTCCTCTCGCAAAGAATTTGCATCTTTATTCTTGCTCTTAAACACAAACGTGCGGTTCGTCCAGTAGGCAAACACCACCGTCAGAACCCACGACAACACTGTAGAAACCATATAGTGTATGCCGAGCACGTTATCAAACAGATAGTACAGACCATAGTTTAAGACAAAGGCGAGGAATCCGAAAATCAGGTAATTGATTCCCTCCTCATATTTCTTATACATGTCCCAGCAAAAATTCCAAAGTTTCTTCATATCTTTTAATTCCTCGCAACACCTTTTGTATTTTCTTCGTTTGTCTGCAAGCTATCGCTCCCTGACCGCCTTTCCGTTCTCGATCCGGTATACCATATCACACTTCTCAATCGTCTGTAACCTGTGCGCAATGATAACCAACGTCTTGCGTCCGTGCAGTCTGTTGATGGAATCCATAATGGCTGCTTCCGTATCGTTATCAAGCGCCGACGTAGCCTCGTCCAAAACAAGTACTTCAGGGTCTTCAAAAAGCGCCCTTGCAATGCCGATACGCTGTCTCTGCCCGCCGGATATACGAATACCCCGCTCGCCGATACTCGTGTCCAATCCCTCCGGCAGTCCTTTTACAAATTCATCAAGCTGCGCTTCCTTAAGCGCCTCCCAAACTTTATCATCATCGATATCCTCATCCGCATAGCCGAAAGCCACATTCTTGCGAATCGTGGAATCCACCATAAAAATCGTCTGCGGAATGTAACCGACATTTTTAAGCCACTGCGCATAGTGCTCCCGCACCTCAACACCGTCCGCCAGAATTTCACCGCTCTGCAGGCGCAGAAGGCCAAGCAGGATATCCACCACAGTGGTCTTGCCGGAACCGGAAGTGCCCACGATACCCACACTCTTGCCGATGGGAATTTCCATGTCCGCCCTGTCGAAAATCAGCACGTTCGTATTGGGATACTTGTAAGTAATCTGCTTTAATTCTATCTTATCCCTGACTTCCAATTTATCGACATCCTGTTTCCTCCGATAAGTTTCCTCATTATAATCGATGCTCTCGTCCCGGATTTCTTCCTGCAGGTTGTCGCTGACACCCATAAAGAACGGTTCAAAATAGGCAATTGAAGTCAAATGGTTATTGATTCGGTTAGCGCATGGTATAAGCCGCATTGCCGCAATTGCAAGCAATGTAATCTGGGGCATGATATCCACCACTTCTGCACCCTGCAATAGACGCATCATCATATAAAAAATCATGCCAGCGATAGCCACCGTCTCGATCAAAAGTCTGGGGGTCGCATTGTACAGGTTATACCGCTGTACCGCACTGACATACCCTGCTCCGCATTTGGCATATTCATTGATGAAATAAGGCTCCCGCCTCGCAATCTTAATCTCCTTGATTCCCAAGACGGATTGCTCTATCCATTTATATAATCCGCTGTAATAATCCTGATTTTCCTCTCCTGCCCTGCGCATAATCGGTTTCAGAATACATTTGATGACCAGAAGAACAATTACCAACAGTACTGTCACCGTAATGCTCATCCATACATCCGACACGAGACTTACCGCTACCAGACAGACGAAGACAATCCCTTCGCTGATAAGCTGCAAAAGCGCCAGAATCAGACCGTACATGTTGTTCACATCCGAGGTGATATTCCGCTGGATAACGGCAGTATCCGCATTCAGATAGTATTCATAAGGCCGCTGCATGAAGTTGATCATCATTCTTCTGGATGTGGCAAACTGATTCGTGTATACGAATTTAAGCAGTACTTTCTGTTGAAAAAAAAGAAATAAATTTTTAACCGCAAAAATAACAATGAGTGCAGTCATGACAAAAATCATGAGGTTTCTCGTATTCTCTATATGAAAAATCCGACAGATCATCTGCAGATATGCATGCTTGTCCACCGCGTTCTCTTCCAGTACCACATTCATGACCGGAAGAATCATGGATACACCCAACATTTCGAGTACGGCGCCAATCAACATCATGAAAACCAGCAGCACCATTATTCTTTTCTGTTTCGCGTCAAGCAGTACCAACAGCTTTTTAATAATTTTACTCATGCGATACCCGTATCCTTATTTTCCCAAAATATCATTGTATTTTACCATAGACAACCGTATAAATCAATTATATCGTGCCGCTCCAGTGCCATATCATGTAGATTATTGTAGTCAGAAACAGGGAAACACATACCCCAATTCCGATAATGCGGGACAACATAGCGGCTTTTGTGCCTTCACGGCAGAATATGCCGCTGTCTGTCAGACCAATCGCAACATACGGCAGGCAGATCACAATATACCGAAAATCACTGCTGCAGGTATACGGGTATTTCAACGAGAAAACGGCGAGACTCAACAGGAACACCAGATACCCCGAGGACAGAAAAACCGCATCCGGCATATTCGTCCGCGCTGTGCTCCTATACTTCCGGTACTGCATAACCAGAAACAGAATCGCGGACAGGACACCGAAAACGATGGCCATAATATATACAACGCGGCCAAGTATCAGCGATATACCGTCAAGCCCCATGGGATATATCTCGCCAAACAGAGAAGTCTGAAACATAATGACCCATGTGTTGTGGATGACATCTCCGCTCAAGGGATGGAACGGGAAGTCAAAATGCCAGTCCGACAAAGCGGGAATGCCCAGTCTCTCCCATACGCTGTAGCTCCCCGTATACATTACGGATGCTTCCGTCGCGGAGGATATTCCCGGCTTTACATGAAACCGTATCAGATTCCGGGTAATCCATGACAGTCCGATTGCGGCGGAGATGATACCAAACAGGAGATAATTCCTGATACGGCCAATCACAGCCCCGGTATCCTTGCTTCGAACCACTTCCGTAAAGTCCGTCAAAAAGACGAGCCCGACCGGAAACGCCATGATGGCGGTATTGATTTTGCACAGCATGCCGAAGCCGATGGAAAGGGCTATATAAACAAGATTCCTTAGGTTTCTTTCGCGGATGAAACACAGAGTGGACAGAATGCAACAGGCAAGCAGCAGCGTAGAGAGCATGTCGTTGTTGATGCTGCCGGACATGAGCGTGAGCGCCGGATGCACAGCAACTAAAAACAGTCCCGCATAGAGCATACGTCCCCCGGCCCCGGTCTTTTTCAGGATCAGATATGTGATGAACATAAGAAGCCCCGAGTATAACAGCGGCAGTGCCTGAAGATTCTCAAAAGCCAAATCTTCCGCCATCCCAAGTGTCGTCAACAGTATCAACCAAAGTCCGGCGACCGTATAGTGAAGCGGAGGATGATAATAGGAAAAAAGTTCATACGGATTCATATCCGGCAGTCTGCGGAATTTATAAATATATTCAATATAGCCGATATGCCCCGGATTAATCTGATTGCTTGCCAAACCGGTATAGACACCTTCATCGTGCTGCCTGTCATAGAGACCGGACAAAAGAACATAGCAGCAGTGAAAAAGCATCCCCATAAAGATGATGGCATATACCACTTTGTCTTCCGTCAGCTTATCGCGCTTATAGCAAAAAATAAGGAGGACAACGGTTATGAGGCACACCGCAATACACGCTGATACCACGGTGCCTCCCGAAAGCGCATCGGACAGACCCGTCCCCTGAAGCAGGACGGTGAGAAGACTTAAGAAAACAATCGTCAAAACTATTTTCATATTGAGGGATAGCTTGCGCGCTTTCATAATCCGTAAAAACTACCTTTCGCAATACTAAAACTTTCAAAAATCATTGTAGCATAATTTCTGTTATTTTTGTATAATTTGTATGATTAGCACATACGCGGATTGGAGAACATATGAACAAAACAAAATGGATACCTTTCCTCCGACTTATCGTCGGGGCGCTTATAATAGAATTGACTGTCTGCAACTTTTCGGCATGGCAAAGTTTTATATACCGTGACAGAACCGTATTTGAAAATGTGCGGGTGGAAGGCGGTACGGCAAACCCTGAAAGTCTGAACCAATATACCGTGCCGGACGGTGTGATGACCCTGTATATTGATGACGTGAACATGACCGTGCACAATCTTTTCTTTGCCTTGGATTTCTCGGAGAATACTCCCGTTTCTTATACGGTATCGCTCACGGACGAGGGCAATTATTATCCCTATAATCTGCCGGAACAGATGCTGGTGCCCGGAATCCCGAAAAGCTTTTATACCAACATCTATCCGTCCGGTAAAGTAAAATCCGTATCCGTCCAGCTTACGGTCCCTCCGGAGAGTACGGTCACAGTGAGCGGAATCGGCGCCAACGCCCGTATTCCTTTTGTGATCAGTCCGGTAAGATTCCTGCTGATATTGGGAGTTTTTCTCTTCATCTATTACTTGCTTCACACCGACAAATGGCAGGCAGCGGTCTGTGACGGAACAATACGGCAACGGATGATTACAACCGCAGTGATACTCTGTCTTGTCGGACTGGCATGGTCTCTTGCACACGTTAATCCAATCTGCATTGCTTCGCCGTGGCCGCACCACAAACAGTATCAGGAACTGGCGGAAGTCATGGCTGAAGGGCATTTTTATCTGAACGCAGAACCTTCGGAGGGATTATTGAACGCGGAAAATCCTTATGACACCATTTATCTGCAGGCCAACGGAATCGATTATCTTGCAGATTATGCTTATTACGAGGGAAAATATTATGTCTATTTCGGTGTGGTGCCGGAACTTTTACTCTATCTTCCCGTCTATCTGATATCGGGGCATCATCTGCCCAACTATGCGGCAGTGTTTCTGTTTTACTGCGGATTTATTCTGGCGGTCTTTGGCCTTTACCGGGAAATCATCAAAAGATGGTTTGCACGCACGCCGTATTTCCTGTATCTGATACTCTGTATCCTGACTGTCTGCTGCGGGAATTATCTGTTTGTCATTGCCAGACCCGATCTGTATGACACACCGATTATGGCGGCAAACATGTTTACGGTCGCAGGCCTCCGGTTATGGATAAAAGGAAAAAATACGGAATCTGTAAAGGGCAGAAGAGTCACTCTCTTTCTGGGTTCCCTATGTATGGCGCTGGTTGCAGGATGCCGTCCGCAGATGTTAGTGTTCTCATTTCTGGCAATTCCGCTGTTCTTGGAAGAATTCATACCGAGACAGCACAGCGTTGGCTCAGGTCGCGGCGATGCCACGGCGCAGAGCCCAATCAATAGGCAGACATTGAGCGATGCGGTAAGTTTCTGCCTGCCATATTTGTTCGTAGCGGCGGGAATTATGTACTATAACGCGGCGAGATTCGGTTCGCCCTTCGACTTCGGCGCAACATACAGCCTGACCAGCAACGATATGACGAAGCGTAGTTTTAATCTGCATCAGGCTATACTGGGGTTGTGGCACTATATTTTCAGACCTCCGGTGATTGAGAGCGACTTTCCGTTTTTACAGGGAATACAGATAGGCTCTGCCTCCTACATGGGTAAATTAAATGCAGAATATACCTACGGCGGACTCCTTGCATGCAACGCATTCCTGTGGGTACTGCTTTCCGTTCTCCGCAGCCAAAAGATACTTAGGGAAAAAGGAATTTATGCTCTGACAATTCTTTCCGCTTCCTTCACAGCGATACTCTGTATCGTAGATGTGACCGGCGCGGGCATTTTACAGAGATATATGGTTGATATGATATGGGGAATCTGGTTTGCGGCGGTTCTTCTTATGCTCGCGTGGATTGAAAGAGCTGCAGACAAGGGAACGCTTAAAACCGCCGCCCTATTTCTGATAGTAATTTGTCTGCTGCAGGCTGCGTACGGCTTCGGCGTGGTATTCGGGAACGGGGACTTAAGCGTGAATGTGAGAACTTCAAATCCCACTCTCTACTATTACTTGAAGGAACTTGTCAGCTTTTGAAAAGACTTCCCTTGATGGGTTTACTCTGTTTTGCATCTGCTGACTGAACCTTAAATCTGCTCATTCTGCCTGTGCAGTTCCGGCGCCTCATACTTGTCCATAAAATCTTCTCCGAGGAACACGATTTCCTCCGCGAAGCGTATTGCGTTCGGCACCGTAAACACGGATACAACTCTTTTGAAGCGGACTCCCGGAATAAAATTCAGTATTTCCATGGGGAATGAGCCGCTCAACACAACGTGCTGCGGAAATTCTTTCTCATAGTCCAATACATCCCTCGGATGCGGCTTGATCAGAATCTGCGCCGGTCTGCCGTCTATCGCGCCGTACTGCTCTATGACATCCGAGAAAATTTGTCTCCGGACATCCAGTTCGCACAGCGGTTCGGTCAGCACCAATATTTTGTCGTCGGCGCCGCAGTTCAATTGATCCATCAGCCCGTCCATGTCCTCCATAAAAAGCCGAAGCAGCACTTCCTTATCCTCATCCGTAAGCCTGTCCGCCAACTCTGCGCGAGACTGTTCAATATATTTATCACAAGGATAAGGCACTACACTCTTATCGTTGATTTCCATGTCCAGACAATATTTACCGTATCCGTTCTGAATAAAAATCAGGTTTTTGGAGGACATCCAAGCCTTGAGCGCAAAATGCCCTCTGTTGTCATACCTCGCCGTATCATAAGTCTCAATACAGTTTAAGCCGTCTTCCAAGGCATGATAATAAATCTTCTTATAACTCAGATAGTAGCCGATCGGGTCGGAGTCACAGAACACATAGATATCTTTGTACTGTCTAAAATCCACCGGAATATAGGGCTCCTGCAGTTTGCCGAGCAGCTTCGTATAGCGGATACGTGCCAACATATTGAGTACCAGGTTACCCTTGTCTGTATGGTACTTTTTCAGCTCAGGAAAAAAAACATCCTCTTTCTCGTCAAACATCACCACTTCTTCGAAGAGACGACACGCTTTGGCACGCTCCTTCAAATTTCCAAAGTTATTTGACATAGTACTCAACACCAGCGTCGCCTTGCCCTGACGCTCTTTTGGCAGCGCCAGCTCTTTCAGGCACGCAACATAGACATGGTAAAAAGTGTGGCATACGTAGATTCTTTCTTTCATAGTTAGATTACCTCAACCTTTACAAGCTCCAACGCTTTACGCCCCGTCTCCAGAGCCTGCGCCGCATCTTCGCCGACGGTAATGATATGCCCGATTCTGTCATTGCTGGATTTGGTCGCGTGCACTGTATCGCCCGCCTTTTTATAGAGAACTGTCTCTTCTACGCCCTCAAGGTCGTAAAGCGCCTCGTCAATCTCAATATTTTTGATGACACCCTCTGTCCCCTGTATGAAGTGAATCGCCGCGCCTTTATTCCATTTGCTCTCCAGATTCACTTTCTCCCCTGTGGCAAGCAGAACGGAAGCGCCCACCATATCCACCCCGGTGGAGAGAGGAACGAGTTTTGAAGTGATAAAATCGCCGCCCAGCCTGGCTGCGAGTTCCACGATTTTCGGACCCTGCTCCGTAACCTTGATCTCCGTGTGGGACGGTCCGTTTTCAAGCCGGATAGCCGCAATCGCCTGCAGCGCGACCTGCCTGATGCGCTCCTGTATCTCCCCACTCAAACTGCTTGGCTCACTGTGAGCAATTTCCACAAAATACGGCGGCGGTGTGATAAACTTATCGGTGATGGTCAGAATAGTCGTCTTGCCATTCACGGTCATCGCCTCGACACTGACCTCCGGACCCGTCATATATTCTTCCACCATGACCGTGCCGTTTCTGGAATGATCTTTGCTATACTCGTAAGTACTGAGCAATTCCTCCTCAGTCTGCACCTTTGTGCCGTTAAGAGCAGTCACTCCACGGCTTCCCGCATTGTCCGCCGGCTTGACGATACAATTTCCATTGAGGGCTTCCACCGCCGCCTGAAATTCTTCAAAATTTTGTACGGCATAGTACTCGGGAATCGGAACGTGATTTTCCTTCAGGCGATTCCGCATATGGCTTTTGATCGTAGCGCACAGAGAATCCTCGTATGACAGATCGGGCCGTTTCCCCAGCTTCTCATTCACATAGGCGGCAGTCCTGACCGGGCCGTCACTGGTGGAAGTGATAACCACATCCGGCTGATAAATCAAGGCCTGATGATATACCTCTTCCTGATCCAACGTGCTGACTACAAGCTTCACATCTGCCAGATCGAATCCGACTGCCTTTTCATTATAATCCACAAGGATAATCTGATACCCCAGCTCCTTCGCTTTCCTGATAGCCGGAACCTGAAGTTCACTCGCACCCAGAATCATCATCTTTTTCTGCATCGGATGTTCCTCCCTGCCGAATCTGCATCACATAATATATTTCCAATCCATAGGCGTTCCTTTGGCAATATCGCTCTTTGCCTTATGTCCCAGCACCTCGTCATAGTACATGGGGTGCATGCCGAATGCCGGACGAATAGATCGTATATTTTCCTCCGTAAACGTCTCTCCCGCTCTTATATCCTTCACAACAAACAGAGAACGCCCGTCTTCCCTGCTTCTCATCTGCCTCTCAGTCAGATTGTAAGTCACTTTGCCCAGTGCCTTTTCCACGATACGGATCTCGTCCGCCATCCGCTTAAACTCATCAGGTTCCATCGAGAATGCCGCGTCCGGTCCGCCGTCCGCGCGGGAGAGCGTAAGGTGCTTCTCCACCATCTTCGCTCCGAGCGCCACGCTTGCTACCGCCACGGCACTCCCCATGCTGTGATCCGACAATCCTGCAACACAGTCAAAAACTTCCGCCATATTGGGAATGACTTTAAGATTCATATCTTCATAGGGAGACGGATACGTCGAAGTACATTTTAACAGGACAACCTGCTCGTTTCCCTCTTCTTTACATACGCGGAGCGCCCTCTCAATATCCTCCAGATAGGCAATACCTGTGGCGAAAATGATGGGCTTTCCGAGTTTTGCAATCTTGCGTATCAGCGGAATGTCATTAATCTCAAAGGATGCTATCTTATAGGCCGGCATATCCATCTCGTGCATGAAATCCACCGCCGTAGCGTCAAAGGGAGAAGAAAAACACTCCATTCCCAAACTCTCTGCGTATTTCTTCAGCTTAGGCTGCCACTCCCACGGAGTATAAGCGGTTTCATAGAGTTTGTGGAGCGTGGTGCCGTCCCAGATTGTCCCCTGTGTAATCTGAAAATATTCATTATCACAGTCAAGCGTGATGGTGTCCGGCGTGTAAGTCTGTAGCTTGACCGCATCCGCCCCCGCCTCTGCCGCCGCATGTATAATAGCTTCCGCTCTATTATAATCCTGTAAATGATTTGCCGATACCTCTGCTACAATAAAGGTTCTTTCACCCTCTCCGACATAGCGGCTGCCGATCTTTATCCTTTTCTCCATGTCTGCTCCTTCCCTCCGCTTGTTCTACGCGTCGCTATTTCCGTTCATTCTGATTGACGCTTATTCTTCCGACATCATTTTATACTTCATCTCCGCCAGCTTCCAGTCCGACAGATTGTCAATGTCCTGTACCTGCGTTTCAGGCATGACAATGGGCACATATCCGTCCTCCAGATTACCCCTGCAGGCGCGATATTCGCTGGTTCTGTAGAAATAAAACTGACCGCAGTCATGATAGATTGCCTCCAGATCCTGCGAGCGCTTCATGGCATTTTCAGGATAACAGTACGCAAGTCTGCCGTCTCTCACCGCCATTCCCCGCTGAGGAGGAAATGAAAACTGTACTACCGGCATGACACCCGATGCGTTCTGCTCTTTCAAAATGCGAAAGGCATCTTGCAGTTTGTCCGCCGTCACAAACGGAGCCGTCGGATAGATACACGCCATATACTCAAAAGTCTGTCCCCTTTTCTCATACTCCGCGAGCACTTCCATCAGGACATCGTCCGTTGTGGCATAATCATTCGCGGTGGCGGCACTCCTCATGAACGGCACCTTCGCGCCGGTATCACGCGCAATCTGCGCAATCTCTTCATCATCGGTGGACACCATGACTTCATCAAACAATCCCGACGAGAGCGCCGCCTCTATCGAATAGCACATGATGGGCTTTCCGAGAAAATCTTTCTTGTTCTTATTAGGTATCCTTTTGCTTCCTCCCCTTGCGGTGATGATCGCTATTGCACTCATGACTGCCTCCAACTTAAAACACTATACTTCACATACATTGACTTTATCATTTTAATTTATTGCAGACGGATGATCTCCTCCGCAATTCTCTGTGCGCCTCTTCCGTCTGTCACTTCATACATCTTTTGTTTCATTCTGTCACGCATCTTCCCGTCTTGCAGAATAAGTTTTAAACAACGGCATATCTCATTGAGACACTTGTCACGGTCTTGCCGTATATCGCCTGCGTAGAGCATCCTTTCCTCTTTCGCAAAATACTCGTGATCGTACTGTTGGTTATCCGCACTGACAAAGAAAACCGTCGGCGTCTGCATGGCACTTAATTCAAACAGCATTGTACCCGCCGCCGACACTGCCGCCGTACACTGTCCCATCAATTCCGCCATGTGCTCCACATGGTAATGCAGCCGGATATTCGAATATTCCTTTGCATGACGTTCAAGTTCCTCCGCATTCCGGTTGAAGCCGCCCACAACCACATCAAAAATCACATTGTGCAGTGCCCGATCCTGCATAGCCACCGACAACACTCCCGAAAGCGCGTTGCACAGATCTCCGCCGCCCGAACTCAGCAGTATACGCATGCCCGCTGTATCTTTGGCAGTGCTGTCCTCATGTACGCCCGATTTAGTCCCGAACTCCTCCCTGAGCGGTACATAAGAAGTCCCGAGAAGAATCTTTGCTTTACCGGCATACGCCTTCTCGTACGGGAACCGCACATGGTACGCATTGTAATTGATTACCATATCCACCGGATATACTTTTTCAAAACAATCATCTATATAAATCACTCTGCACAAGTCTGACAGTTCCCGAAAATATTGTTCGGTCACCTGATAGGAATCCACCAACAATTTGCCGCAGTCTGCTTTAGCCAACTCCCTGCGAAGAAGCGCTGTCTCTTCCGCCATATGATCCCATCTCGTATGCAGACAGACATACTGCATACCGGCTTTTTTGAGCAGTTCACCGGCGTACTCGTCCGCCGTGAAGAAAAGGACTTTACTTCCCGCTAAGATAAGCTGCTTCGCTATCGTGATGCAACGCATGACATGTCCTGTGGCGACCGTGTCATTGGCATCTACGCGGATACCGATCGTCTGTACTCCACCGGTCTCTTTCGATCTCACATACCGATCTAAAATTTCCATCACATACTGCATTTCTTCCGTTCCGTATCTCTGGTCTACAGGCAGCGCCAGTATGTGTTCGTAGATATAACATTCTTCTTCCGATAAGCAGTCGGCATTCTCCTTGCCCACAGGCCAAAGCGTAGGCGCATAAACACCGCTGGCAGATAAGAATCGCTGCAGCTCATCCCTGTCTACTGCATAAATCGGATAATACAGTGGAGCCGTCCCACTTTCTCCGAACCCGTATTCTTTGTCAAATACAGGGATGAACTGTTCATTTTCTGTCAAATGTTCTTGCAGATATTTGCAGTTTTCTATCCGCCTGTCCTTACATTCCTTTTCATTTGTCAGCGACAGAATATAGGCGGCTTCGTCCGAGATTGCACCAATCCCCGTATAAGAATCCAACCGTGCTTCCGCCGCACGGTTCTTATTCAGGTAATCCTCTTTTAGCGCCCGCTTTTCCTTGGGACTTTTCTGTCCGTGCAGATACTCCCATTTCTCGGTCAAGAACCCTATCCTTGCCTCCGTAAACTCTGTGTTGGGAATAAGCTTGTCCTCCGGCAGTGCCTCATCGGAGGCAGCAAATCCTCCGTCCGGCACGGCATACCATTTGCGCAGGCTCCCCACACAGTAATCCGCTTCTTTACCCGCATCTTCCAAATAATAAGATTGCGTCACATCCTCCATGATGCAGATTCCCTGCGCTCGCCACTCACGAAATAAAGACCTTGCGGATTTCCACGTATCAACGCCGTAATAAGCGTGAATGAAAATCAGCCCAGGTCTGAACTGTTCAATCAGTCGGCGGATCTCCCCGATGTCCGCCTCCAGCTTACTGTTAAGATGATAGAAATGTATCTCCCATCCCGCACGCTCAAAAGGGAAAAAGACCGTATCACACATATAGGCCGGCAGAAGACAGCATTTAGAGACATCCGGTCGCATTTCTTCAATTCCTTTTAGCGCGAGCGCAATCGCCTCTCTGCCGGATGCCGTATAACGGATATGCTTTTTATGATATTTTTCTACTTCCCTCAACCTTAACTGCGGCGCCACTCCTGCATGCTTGTGTGTAAAGAGATCGGGATTGATTTCATAGATACTGCCGATTTCCATATGCCTAACCATACCCTTTACTTTTGGTGTGCCTTTCGCCATTTGCGGTATGCCCATAACAGCTTATAATACAACATGAAAAACAGAGTAGACCGTTGCTGCATCCGAATCAGTTTCCTCTCCTCCTCATGTGTCCGTTCCAGATAATAAGGATTCTTCTCGAAATCCGAAAAAGTCTGTTTCATTTCTCTGCCAAGCGCCCTGACAAAACTGCTTTTCGTCCTGCTTACTCCCGCCATATAGGTAAACAACGTGTTAATATAAAATAAAAGCGTAAAGCTGTATTCCAGCTCCGGCAGAAAATCATCGTAATAATGATGCCGACGCGCCTCGTTGAGCATAATACGCCCTGCAGCCATGCGATCCTCACATCTCTTCGGGGAAATCGTGTGCACGGTAGATGCATCATGCTGATAGTAATAATACATCGGTTCTTCTATATATTCAAAATGCCTTGCCAACACAAGATAGGAATTCCCGAGAGCATTGTCTTCATAAAAAATATCTTCCGGAAACCAGAGATCGTTCTCTATGATCATAGAACGACGGAAAATCTTGACCACAAGGCTGCCGCCGTCCAATATCAGGCTGCATCTCTTCTGATGATCCAGGATTCCGCTCTGTTCCCTTTTATTATTGGGTACAACCTGTCCGACTTTCATAGAATGCTCATCCGTCAGACAGTAATCGCAACCCACAAGGTCTGCGCCCGTCACTTCCGCTCTCTCTATCAGTTTCCGATACATATCCGGTGTGATCCAGTCATCGCTGTCTATAAAGCCGATCCAGTCACCCTGTGCCATCTTAAGTCCGATGTTCTTCGCGCCGCCCTGATGTCTGTTCACCTCGGAGTGTATCGCACGGACTTTATCCGGAAAGCGTCTCTCATAATCCTGTAAAATCGCAAATGAACCATCCGTAGAGCAGTCGTCTACCGCAATGATTTCATAATCCTCCAATGTCTGGTCGACAAGGGAATCCATACAGTATTCCAATTTTTGGTCCGATGCCATGTTGTAGACCGGCACAATGATACTAAGTTTCATATCGGCAATCCTGTTTTTCTTTTGCGTTTAGTATATCATAGGTATATTTTATCAGCAAGCAGTCTACCTGTACCGTACAATATATAGTCTTATCCTGCAGATCAGATACGTCCTTTTCCTATATCTTTGCAGCATGTCTAAAAGCTGCCGTCTCTGTGCCAAAACATCACTCAGTATCCGTTCGCTTATTTCCACCGATCCGTATAAATACTTTTCGTAGACCTCGATAAATTCACAGGAATCTTCATGAGTCTGCCTGATACGCCCCAGCAATTCATGGAAGGTCTCGGACATCTCTCTTCTGTATCCCAGCAAACTAAGGATCTGTAAGTTGTGCAGAACCGCCAGTCTGAATTTTTCATCTATACTTCTCTTCTTCTCGCGGTACTTCTCCCAAATCCAGTCCGTGGCAACAGCAAGCGCAATTCCGATAAACAGCAGCAATACCACTCTGATCAGATACGGAAGCCACCAATTCCTTACCTGTTCTGCCGGTATATCCTCTTCCGGGACATCTTCTGTTGGCATCTCACTTTCTGATACCGATTCTTCATCCTGCATCGGAGTTTCCGATTTTTTTGCGTCAGTAAATTCTATCTCTTCATTTGCATCTTCACTCTCCGGCAGATAGCGGTTCACAGCATATCCCGGGGTCGGTTCAAAGGGAATCCACCCTTTCCCCTCGATATACACTTCCGGCCAGGCATGTGCCATATTGGCGTAGACGAACGTTTTGTCCCCACTTACTACAGGAACACAGAAACCTTGCACATATCTGGCCGGAAACCCTTCCGCCCTTGCCAACAGCACAAATGCGGTGGCATAGTGAACACAATATCCCTCTCTCTTTTTCAAGATGAAATAATCCATGAAACTCTGTGCATCCGTGACCGTCTCAGGCAGTTCTCCGGGACTTGTATTGTACTTCATTCCGGAGAGTGCATCCTCTATATTTTTCAGCTTTTCCGTATCCGTTTGCGCACCCGCTGTGACAGATGCAAGCCATTGTTCCACCACAGGACTGATGTCCGTCCTCGGCAGATACTGATCTTTTATCGTTTCTCTATAGGCATAAAGTTCCTCAATAGGAATATGCCGATGGTTGTACTGCCCTGCGGCCCTTTCCCATGCTTGCTCATCCTCGTCCTGCTGCCATTCCAGGAACCGATACAATTCTTCCCGCTCCATATTCAGTTGACTAAACCGGACCGTATACTCCGTACCGTAACCTGCCGTCCTGTCAAAAGTCAGATTGTCTCCGTCCGAATAATATGATATCTTTTTATCATCACCCGCTACCACCCATGTCTTCGACGGTGCCATCAAATACGAAGTGTGAAAATACTGATATGAGATATTCATACTGATATTTCTGTACAATATCGTACTCGTTTTTCCGGTGTATCCCCACATAGCGTACGCTGTTTCCGCGACATCCATGGTTCTCTCGTATCCTTTTACATCCTCCCTGTTTTCCCACTTGCGCCCGTCAAAAGAATCAAAGATTTTGCCTGTAAGATAAACCGAAAGTTCTTTCTGGGTCCCGATTCCCAGTGTCATTAACTGTCTGTCACTCGGTGCGACACCGGAAGACATCTCCCCATCCTCGGAAAATCCACTGGTCGCCCCATTAAAATATTCGCTGTCCCCATGCCAAATATTCTCCGCGTACATCGTTATGATATCTTCCGCGCTCCGATAGATTCTCCTGATCCACTGCCAGTCATAAGGTTTGTCCGGCATGGGCATAAAGCATAACAACACGATATATACAAGAAGAAACGGCAGAATGCCCAGAAGAAACGGCTGCACATTCCCGCTCTTTTGCTTTTTCCAATGTATCCTGACCCACTCCGCCGCCGCCAGTCCGGTGTACAGAATGAACAGTACAACGCCCGCCTTGGACGTTTTGCGCATGTAGAGCAGGCAGCCGCCGACAATATCCGCAGACACAATTCTAAGAAAGATATTCTTTTCCAGCAGCAAATGTACCGGAAAGCAGATGACAGCCAGCAAAAACACTTTGCCCGATTCCATATAAATGCTCTCTTCTGTCAAGAATTCGTAATTGATCAGAGAAGTGTTTGCGGAGGATGACAGAAAAAGAATGATAAGAACACCCAACACAATCGCATAAATCTGCCGCCTTCTGTCAAGCATACGGACAGCGGAAAAAAGAAGAACTGAGATAAGCAGCACTGCCATATGCGTGTAATTTACATCGGCGATACCGCACAGAGTGGGGAAGCAAAACAAGATCATACTTGAAAAGATTCCCACATATATGAGCCTGCTGAAAAAAGCTGCAACACCGGCACTTTTCTTCATCATAATACTTCCTCCAACTCTTCTTCCGGTGTTATTGCAATGATTCTCCTGCTCAAATCACTCGTCGAACATAATTCATCAATATTTTCATCGGTGACAATATAGCAAACGACAATAGTGTCATTTTCTGCAAGTTGATAAGTCAATCGCAGCGTATCATCATTCATTTCATGTAGAATGATAAAAACAATGGCTTTATCCATCAGATGTCCTTCCCGATGAATTTTCATCAGATCGGTTCCCATATCCGCGCCGAAGTCAAACTGTACCCGTTTCATCCGTTCGTAAAGATCTTCGATATCTTTCAGACCGTTCAGTTGGCCATGTTCAATATCGTTTGTGCTGTTGTTTAGATGATAAAAATAGGAAACCGGTGTATTAGTTTTAGACATAAAAAGAGAAAGTGCCAATGCGATTTCCAGCACTTTATTTTCAATCGGAAGATATACTCCGGGATCCTTATTGCATCGCTTCGTGTCGAAAATAAGTGCGACACCTCGTTTTTCTTCTCCCACCGGCTTTCTGGACATCAATCTGCCCTCTCTTGCCGACGCCTTCCAATGAATTTGCTTTAGCGCATCCCCGGCAGTGTACTCTCTTGTAACCACATCAAGCTCTGTTGCCTGCAGATTATCGCTCTGCATCGCTGCACTGATATCCGGAACACTGTTTAATCCATCCAGATGAATCAGTTTGGGAGCTGCAATGACTTTTCTGGACTCTCGCACGGCAAATTTAATGCCGAACAATCCCCAAAAATCGGATATGACAATCTCCTCGATACCTACCTCATATTCACCTCTGTATTTACAGACAAAGGACGTTTCATACTTATACTGTTCTCCCGGCAACAGCTCATACTCGATTTCATCCGGCAGTTCTTCCACATAAGAAAAATCCGAGAAAAAGAAAATCCTGATACTCGCGAAAGCAAACCACGATTCGTTTTTCAGAACGAAATAATAGGGCACCGACTGCCCGCACACGATATTCCTGCTCCCTATCTCCTGATAGATTCTGTGGAAAATCCATACAAACAAAATATAAAGGAACGAGACAAACGGTATTAAAGTAAGACCGAAGAATATACCGTAGCTGACCGTTCCTCCGTATAGACTGATCAAGATGAGCGACAGCAGCCAACATATTCCCAAGATACATCTGCGCACTCTCATATATAATATTTACCTCTGTTTCTTATTGCCAAACGTCAAGTTGCTCTGTCTGCACATTTATTTACATAGGTATCCGCGCTTTGACAATCAGACTTTTCAGGATCGCCGCTGCGTCTTCCTTTCCGATTTTGGCATCCGTTGACAGGATCAGCCTGTGCAAAAGCACCTGCATCGCCACCGCCTTCACGTCATCAGGCTTCACGAAGTCCCTTTCGTCCAGGAAAGCCTTCGCCTGAGATGCCCTGACTAAAGCAAGCATTGCCCTGGGACTGGCGCCCACCACAAACCGCTTCTCATTTCTGGTGAG
Source organism: Lachnospiraceae bacterium (assembly GCA_022510625.1). Taxonomy (GTDB): domain Bacteria; phylum Bacillota; class Clostridia; order Lachnospirales; family Lachnospiraceae; genus UBA3282. Next base: position 33,522 of record JAFLTD010000008.1, on the reverse strand, counting down.
GTCGATCATATCCTCAATATATTCCAAAACGTTTGCTTTGACCGTGACCTCCGCTACCGCTTTCTTGATTTCCTCTATGCACGCCGCATCACATACAGCCTGCACCTTATCGGCGGTAACGCCGTCCAGAAATTGGGATGCCATCCTGACCTCCTGCTCTCTGTCAGGATAGCCGATCGTCAGCTTCATCATAAACCGATCCATCTGTGCTTCCGGCAGAGAATAAGTTCCCAGATATTCTATCGGATTCTGTGTGGCAATGACCATAAACGGCTGTTCCAATTCGTATACGACACCGTCTACCGTCACCTGGTTCTCGGACATAGCCTCCAACAGACTTGCCTGCGTCTTGGGCGAGGTTCTGTTGATCTCATCCGCCAACAGAATCTGATTCATGACCGGACCTTTTCTGTACTCAAATTCGCCCGTCTTCATGTTGTACACGGAAACACCCACAACATCTCCCGGCAGCGTGTCGGGCGTAAACTGGATTCTTCCGAAACTGCACTCTATGACCTGTGTCAGACACTTCGCCAGAGTGGTCTTCCCGATACCCGGCACATCCTCTAATAAGACATGCCCGCCTGCCAGAAGGCAGATAATAATATTCTCAACCACATCATCCTTGCCGACAAAGACCCTCGTAATCTCTTCTTGAATTTGCTTCACTTTATCGTATTGCCACATACCGTCTGCCTTTCGTTTTAACATCTACTTTCTCATTATAAAAAGAAACCTACCTTTCCACAAGTCCTTTGCATATTTCAACGTATCCTTCATCTGCAAATTCCCTCCACTCCTTTACTGCTGCGGACTCCGAATACTGTCCCTGATCTCTTCAAACTCTTCCATTGAGATATCATGGTCCCTGTACTCAAACTCATCCTCCTCCGTATAGGTATCTCCCTCGAACGATGCGCGCAGATTGAACCAGTCAACCAGACAACAGCAGGAATCAAATGTCATGATCCGATAATATTCCCTTCCCACATGAATAAAATCTCCTCTTTTAATAACTTTTTTTCCGTTAAATACGGCAACAGAGGCAAAATCAGTTGTAGATCCTGTATGCAGTACCGGATACACCGTGTCGCCTATCACATCAAAGAACAGGCATGATCCGACATAGCCGTGCATAACCATCTCATCTTCACCGTCGTTGTCGAAATCTATATACTCTACCTTGACTGCATTGATCCACTCCTCATCTCCCCCTGTCATATATTCAAAGTAATCATCGTAACTTTTCATGACGAATCCTTCTTCCGGAATATCGCCGATCTCTTCCACATAATCCACCGCATCGATTTCGCCGTTTACAAAATCTTCCAGCACCTTCCTGCTGTCCGATGAGAGACCTATGTTCTCGAATGCACCTGCAGCCACACTTTCATATAAATACTCGCAGGGAATCAGCTTATCGTATCCCAAATCGGACAACCTTGTTAGAAATTCCTCGTTTGCAATTTCCTTTTTCGCATTATAGGTATGCCACTCGTAACTTGTACTCATTGTCTCCAGTTCTTTGGACAATGAACCGTGTGAATATCTGAGGTAATAATCATGCCGTTCCTCGTCGGTACTGCTGTGAACACGTATCAACCCCTCATAGGGAACATATTCAAACCAGTAAAAAGTCTGACCCACCGAATCTTGAAAATCATGCGGCAGTCCGTACGCACTCGCCTTGATATCCGCATTCGGCATAGGTATCTCTTTTACTTTAGAACCATCAAAGGTATACAGCTTATACTCCCCGTTCTTTAAAATCAACAGCTCGGGAACAGAATCCTCATCCAAATAGATGAGGGCTGCTCTCTTTGCATCTTCCGAGGTAAAAACTTCACGATATCCGTCCAAATACGGTTTGTCCTCTACACCTATAAACCCTTCAAATTCCTCATCGTAGATCCAGTGATATTCATCATCCAATACCAGTTTCGTGCCTTCCCAGCGGAAACACTGGTAGGTTGGCGAGTACGAATCCGGAAACCATCGTTTCACATAACCGTCCTCAAATGCCGGATTGGGAAACGAATTCGGTGTGACCGTGTCGTCCGCTTCCTCACCGTCTATCACTGCCTGCACATACTGTCCCGATTCCGTATCCCACACAAAAATATAATAGTATGTGCTGCGCGTTCCGCTGGCAATATAACCCATAAAATCAAGATAACCATCCTCATTGGCATCCATAAAGCTCGGATATTCATGGTCATTAAAATGTTCAGATATCCATTGTGTTGTCAATATTTCCTGTGAATCTCCGTCAATCATAATGTCGAATGTATTTGTTGCACCCGGTCCATTCTCTTCTGTCGGTGTAATCTGCAGCTTAGCACTATAACTCAACAGATTGGATGTCACCGCATACTCTGCCCGGTGTTCCTGATAATAGATTTCTTTTTCCAGCTGCGCGGTGCTATCCTGCCCGCATTCAACTTCTGACAATTCATACGCATACTCTATGTAATCCGAATCATGCCACATCAGCCTTCTATCCACCGTACTGTCATTTTCAGCCTCGATGAAATAGAAACCATCCTCTCCGGTCACCGCTGCCAGATAGTATGCTTTGTCGTCATTGACCGCCGCATATACGGCGCGGAAACCGTCCTTTTCATTCTCCGAATAACTTCGGAAAGCCTGATACTCCGAGATTCGCTCGAAATACTGCATAGCCTCCCGATAGTCGTTGATGACAAGATCCTCCTCTCTGCTGATCACATAGGTTCTTTCCATCGGCTTATCCGCCCACCATTCAAGTTCCCGGCGGTCCGCATCCAACTCGGCACAAAAGGTAGTCTTATCCTCTTCCTCCACTGTCTTTGTCAAATGAAAATCGATCATGTGGAAGCTAATGCCGCCATACTCAATTTGAATCTCATAGTCCTCATCGGTATACACTGTTTCAATGGGGTATTCGGTTGACTCGGTTTCTTCCGCATCTTCCATCACAGTGTTGTCTTGCGCAGAATGATCCGGTACAGGTATATTAACCTTGGAAGCGGCATCGTCCTGTCCGCAGCCGCTCAATACAATGCTTGTCCCGAACAGATACAAGACACTCAATATTGTTATATGTCGTTTTACCGAATTATTTCCTTTCATTTTCATCTTCTGCTGCTCTCCTATAGAATTAAGATATCAAAATACGCAATACAACATATCCGCCTGATTCGCGACTCAGTGGAACAATCAGGTTGACTGCATTCTCTTCCATGTAGTAACAATGAGCCGTGTCAACCTTTCCTTCCTTTCTAATTATACACATTAACACGGACATGCATCAATCTTGTAACAAAGTTGCATCAAAATTGCATCATTTCGCCGCTGTGATTTTTTGAGACACGCAAAATCGGGCTCCTTCTGTCACTGAAACTTGCAATTACGCATAATATGTGATAAAATGTACGTAATTGTTCGTTAAATAATTTCACGCAAGGATTACAAAGGTAGAATTATGAAACAATTTCAAATTACTTACAACAACGATGAGACATTTATCAAGAAATTAGAAGAAATCAATGAGTGGTGCAGCAACAATCCATCCTACACCACAGTCTTTCGAATTTATTCTCAGGATATGAATTTAGATCATATACGTCATATCTGTGATATCCTTGATGACAGGATGCCGGACGCATTGTACTTAGGATGTACAGCAAACGCAAACATATTGGACGGTGCACTTGCCGACGCGGAGATTATCCTGACATGTACGGTCTTTGAATACGAGTCCACCAAAGCCGAGATTTTACAGTTCCCTTTCCTGGAAGAGAATGTGAAAGAGGATGTATCACAGCTGAAAGAATTCTGTATTGCAAATCCGTGGGTTAACTCGGTGGAGATGCACGCCACAATCATGGATATGTCCATGAAAGAATTTTGTGATGAAATGACTACCCTGCCCAAAGACATTCAGGTATTCGGAGGCGGTGCTTTCAATCCCAATATGGATGATGAGACGGCTGCCGTATTTTCCAAAGGAAACGGGTTCCTGGAACACGGTATCGTCTTCCTGCTTCTCGGAGGAAGTGACTTCCATGCATACAGCACTTTCATTGCAGGTTGGAAACCGTTAAAAAGAAGATTCAAGATTACTAAGGCAGACAGGGAAATTTTGTACGAACTGGACGGCAAGCCCGCTTTTGATGTATACCAGAGATTCCTGAATATTGAAAAGAATGATAAGTTCTTTTCCAATACATTGGAATTTCCCCTGTTCCTGGAGCACGGTGATGTCGATATCCTGCGTTGTCCTCTGGCGGTCAACGACGACGATTCACTTGTCATGTCCTCCGATGTACAGGAAGATGCCATCGTAAGGCTCGCCTACGGCGATCCCGCAACCATCTTGAGCAGTATTCGGCGTGACGGTCAAAACATAGCGAATTTTCAGCCGGAGGTCATACAGACATTTTCCTGTGCTGCCAGAAGAGCCTTCTGGGGTGATGAGAACATCAGCGATGAAACAGTTGTTTTCAGCAGCATAGCACCGACGGCAGGTTTCTATACACACGGAGAATTCCTGCGTAAAGACGGCGATATGCTTAATTTCAATGTTACTCTCGTTATCGCCGCCATGAGAGAGGGCGACCCGAAAAGCAACGAGAGGGTAAACATTGACGACACGCAATTTGATAACCCGGATAAGATTCCGATCATTTGGCGTTTCGTGTCCTTTATCGAGGCATCCACCGCAGAGCTTGAGGAGATGAATAAGAGACTCGCTCTGACTTCCATCACGGACGGTCTGACAAGGCTTTATAACCGTGCAGAGATTGAGCGAAAAATCCGAAGCACGCTGAATAAACGCACACAGAACGGTACGGACAACGATATATCCCTGATTATGCTGGATCTTGATAACTTCAAGAAAGTAAATGATATTTACGGACATAAAGAAGGAGACAATGTCATTAAAGGTCTGTCCGATGTTCTCAGAAAGACGGCAAACGATGTTGATTCTCACTTCCTCGGCAGATGGGGCGGCGAAGAGTTCATGGTGCTTTTGTCGAACAGCAATGCGGAGGAAGCTGCAATCCTCGCGGAGAAAATCCGCTCGACGTTTGCCTCCATATCCTATGAGACAGCGGGCTGCCAGACTGTCAGCATCGGCGTCACCCAGGCGAGGGACGACGAAGACGCCGATACCCTCTACAACAGAGTGGACAAAGCGCTGTATACGGCAAAAGCCAACGGCAAAAATCAGGTTGTAAAGATATAGATTTAAATCCTACACCCCACCTATCCAGAATCCGTAGTCAATATCCTGCTCGGCGCTGATATGGTAGGGTGCTTCTACGTCTGCTCCCCAACTGTCGATACCGCCCACGCCGCGCACCGCACCGAGAACCGTAAGTACCGTTCTTCTTGCCGGCGGAAGTTCCTCCTGATGGGTTGCACTTTCCAGTTCCATGGCAGTATACGGAATACACGCAAATGCAAAATCTTTTCCGTCTTCCGCGAGAAAACGGATTCCGGTCTCCTTGTTCTCTTTATAGGAATTATCCTGTACCGTGCTGCGGTACACTTCCACCCATTTCGTCTGCATATGCATGTTGCAGTCCTGCGGCACCAAGTAAGGCGTCACAGGCAAGCCCTCTATCTCGTACACACCGGGTATGCCGCCTGCCATCCTGTCCGGATAAGTCTCACCTGACAAACCTTCATAGCGGTACCTGTCGGCACAGGTAGGCATTATAAAGCGCATACCGAATACAGGCAGTTCCGGCAGACCTTCTCTTCCCTCATAATGCACGTGAACATGAATTTCTCCGCCTGCGTACACTTCATAAGTCACCGTAACCTGTGTTGCCGGTACGGTAATCGTTTCATATACAAAGCTGACTGTCGCACGTTCCGCCTCCACATCACCCCCATATGCGTTATTGGCGGGAGAAAGCGGCATCTCAATCGGTGCATCATCTATTTTAGCCGTAAAATTCACACATTTGACAAAGCAATCCGCACCGAGCCACATACCGCTCTTATGCGCAAAACGGCTACCCCTGTCGTTGTCTGTCAATGCCCTCCAGAAAGTAGGTGTCGGCGTCCTGTAGAGCCACTCCTTACCGTCGCGAACCAGAGACTCCATACCGGCTCTTGCACCGGAAAAAATATAAGAAAAATTATCGCCACGCACACCGATCATTGTATCGCCCACAATTACCTTTAACTTATTCATGCAATCCATAGTAATATTTTACCTCCTGCATAGCCGGTTTTTCTGTTCTGTCCGCAAACACGATGCCGTTACCCGAGAATTCGTATTCACTTGACCTGTCATCAAAATCTCCACCGTAACGCAGCACTTTCCTGCCCGTCACTTGATCCTGAACATAAACTGCCTGATCGATATAATCCCATATAAATCCGCCCTGGTACATTGGGAAACGATCCAACAGATCAATGTAGGATTTCATGCCGCCGAGGGAATTCCCCATGTCATGCATATATTCGCACAGGATAAACGGTTTCTTCGGCTCATTCTCCAGATATTCTATAATGTCAGCAGGTTGTGCATACATGCGGCTCTCCACGTCAGATATCGTGTCTTCGTAAGCACGGTTATGGACTACCCCCTCATAGTGCACCAATCTGGTGTCATCCTTTTCTTTGAAAAAGCGCTGCATCGCCTCAATGTTGTCCCCTGCATAAGATTCATTACCAAGCGACCAGAACAAGATTGACGGATGATTCTTAAACGTCTCATAATTGCTCCTAGCCCTGTCGATGACCGCCTCTTTCCACTGCGGCACACTGCCCGGCACATTCCACGACGGTTCCGTAGTCTCCTTCTGCCACGATCCGTGGCTCTCCAGGTTTGTCTCAGACATCACGTAGATACCGTTGCGGTCACACAGATCATACCACGACATTTGATCGGGGTAGTGACAGGTGCGCACCGCATTGATGTTGTTTCTTTTAAAACACTCAATGTCATATTCCATGTCCTGCATGGTAATGCATCTGCCGCCCTCCGCGCTCCACTCGTGACGGTTGACACCGTTGATGATCAATCTTCTGCCGTTAAAGAAAATAACTTTATCACGAATCTCAATATGTCTGAATCCGACTGCGCACGGCACGACTTCCACCACATTGCCCCGCTCATCCTCCAGTGTAATGATCATCTGATACAAATACGGATTCTTATTCTCCCAGAGCGTGACTTGATCCTCTACGTCGAAAGATGCCTTGACAGCTAAAGCAGCGTCCTCTATCACTTCACCGATCAAGCGTCCATCAGCATCCTGTAGGGCAATCCTCACTTGCCCCTTCGCCTGTGTTACTTCGGACGGTGGCTGTGATATCTGTATCTGCACATCCACGCTTCCCTTCGTCAGATCTTCGGACAGACAGGGTTTCACCCACAGATCCTCTATATGCAGTTTCGGTTTCGCGTACAGGGTTACATTTCTGTAGATTCCGAAGAATCTGAAGAAATCCTGATCCTCCAAATATGCCGCCGTACTGTTCTTATACACTTCCACCGCGAGAACATTGCCTTGATCTTTAATATAGGGGGTTAAGTCAAATTCTGAAGGGGTAAAACTGTCCTCCGCATAGCCGACAAACTGTCCGTTAAGCCACACATACACCGCTTGCTCCACACCTTCAAAACAGATGCAGACTCTCTTGCCCCGCAAGCCCTCGGCAAGATCAAATACCTTACGGTAAGAGCCGACCGGATTGTATTCCGCCTCACTAAAGGAACCGTCTTCCGTCCTATCTTGCCCCAGTGCATAGGCAGGGCGGCGGTATACCTTACCCTCCCACGGATAACGCACATTGGTATAGTGCAGTTTATCATATCCTGCCAACTCAATATGACAGGGCACTTGTATCTCGTCGAAATGATCCGCCCGATAATCCTCTGCATAAAAGTCCGCGGGGCGGCTCATGGGATTCACGGAATATGCAAACTGCCATGTTCCGTTTAAAGACTGACAGAGTGAACTCTCCTGCCTTTCCATCTCATTCACATTCGCATAAATCTTATGGTCGCTGTGTGCCGGGAGCTGACCCACCCGAAAAGTCTGCGGATCATCCAGCCATCTGATATCCGGTTTCATAGTACCATCCTCATTTCTTTTTTATTTTTTTCGCAATATGCCGCAACACAAAGAAATAGCTGCTTATCAAAATAACATCCGCTCCTGTCCATGCAGTGACCTCCGCATAGAAGATGCCGCTTTCCCCGATCATGCCGGGCAGCAAGAGCGCCGCCAGCGTGCGCATGACAAATTCCGCAATTCCGGAGACCATCGGCAGTACCGTGTTGCCCATACCCTGCAGCGCCGAACGGATAATGTGCAACAAGTATAGTATGGGCAAGCAGATACTCATAATTGCAAGATAGCGGTAAGCAATTGTCATCGCCTGGTCAACGACCTGCTCACTTCCGGACAAGAAAAATCCGAGTATGCTGCGCCCAAAAAACAGCATGCACAGCGCAATTACCACAGAGGTTACCATGGCGACCCAGAGCGCCGCACGGACACCCTTGCGAATCCGGGTATACTCCCCGGCTCCGAGATTCTGCCCAACATAAGTGGTCATCGCGTATCCGTAAGATGTAGCCGCAATCTCCAGAACACCGTAGAGTTTATTGGTAGCCGTAAATCCCGCAATAAAAATAACGCCGAATCCGTTTACCACCGTCTGTACAATCATACCGCCGATGGAAATGATACTGTTCTGAAATGCCATCGGCAGCCCAAGAACAAACAATCTTCCCGCAACCTGTGCCTGCAGACGAAAGTCATCTCTCTTACAAGACAAAATCGATACTTTTCTGATATGCCACAGGCAAAACCCGCTGGATACCATCTGTGCAATTAAAGTCGCTACAGCCGCTCCCGCAATGCCCCAATGAAAAACGAGAACAAACAGAATATCCAGACCAATATTAGTCAAGGAGGCTACCACCATGGCCTGAAGCGGCGTCTTGCCGTCACCGAGCGCCCGCAAAATGGATGCGAGCATATTGTAACTCATTACGATAGGAACTCCGGCAAACATAATACGCAAGTATAAAAGCGCATTTCCGACAATCTCAGAGGGTGTGTGCAGAAGCCCCAGCATCGGCGCCGCTGCTGCCTGCCCGAGCACAAGCAGAAACATGGTGCTGATTGCTGCCAATATGACGGAATTGCCTACCGTCCTGCGCAATCGTTCTGTCTGTCCCGCGCCGAAATCCTGTGCCATCTGAATGGCAAATCCCTGTGTCAATCCCTGAATGATACCCAGCATCATCCAGTTCAGCCAATCCGATGCTCCGAGCGCCGCAAGTGCATCCACGCCGAGTGCTTTACCCACGATCATTGTATCCACTACGGTATACATTTGCTGAAAAACATTGCCCGCCATAAGAGGCAGCGCAAAAGAAACAATATGCGAAACAGGTCTTCCCTGCGTCATATTGCGTGTCAGTGTTTTTGTTTCCATAACTGCAGCGCAATTCCCCCTATTGTCAGTGCAGAAATCAGATTAGCCAGTATAAACAGAGGGTGCGGTCCGTAGCAGACATGAATCGTATGCTCTGCACCGTCCCCGTTTGTCTTGAACCGCATTCTTGCGCCTTCGCCCTGCTCTATCTCCAACCTGTCTCCGTTTTCATCATAGGCACGATAACCGAGATAATTCTGAATCGGAAGTTCAATGTAACTTTCATTGTCTGAAGCGGTATATACAGCCACAGAGTCCGTTCCTTTTCTTTGATAATCAATGACCGACACGTTATTAACGTCGGATATAAACACGCTGGATGTCAGCTTATCATCCGATGCACCTTCGATACGCCACTCGTGCGGGTAAAACAGTCCGATATTCGCCGCCAGCTTACTTTCATGTCCTTTAGAAGCTGCCGCCTGTGCGCTGTCGTACGGCATGTGATTATTATCTGTCGGAACAGATATGATCACCAGAAGGTTCAAACCTATTAACATGGCAAAAATAAGATTCCTATATGGTTTCAGTACGTTCGATTTGGACAATCCAATCGCTCCCACAAAGAGAAAACATGCGGACGCCGGTCCTAAAAAGCGCCATGGGAATTGTATCATAGTAACAATGTTCTTAAAGAACTCGTTTTCAAGAAGTACCCGATTAGGAAAATAGCCTGTAGTCATGTAGGCCATCAGGCACCCCAGCACGAGCAGATACAGCAAATATCCGTCCTCTTCTTTCTTGGCACTGTTTTTCTCACACAGCAGCCATATAATGCCGATACCCATACAGCCTAAAAGTGCCAACCCAAAGGAAAAATACTGCTTATTGTACAAGCTGAGTGTTTGGGTGAGGTTTGACGGATTAATAGACTGCTCAAAATAGCTGCTCCACCTCAGCACCTCAGTACTCAAATCGTCCCCAAAATAGTAATATAAAAACGGGACAAGATACCACACATTCAGCAGCACAGACATTCCGACTGCCTTGCCGACTTCTATATACCTTCGTTCCCGTATGATTCGCATACAATAAACAAATGCGGTAATCACACAGATTGCCGCAGCAATTGCTGCACTCAAAATATGGCTCTGCAGCACACCGCTGAACCCGATCACCAGATAATACCATCTATTCCGCTCTCCCATAATAACATGATAGAGTCCCGCAATAATGAACGGCCAAAATATCAGCGCCAATGTCTCGCCCAGGTCACCCCTCGAAAAAATATTGGTGAAACGGTAAGGCATAAGTGTATATAACACTACCGCCAGTAAAATACTTCGGCGGGACCTGCTCATGGATTTCATTGCAACGTAAGCACTGACAGCCGAGCCAAGGTTTGCCAGAAAGATCAAAACCTTGTAAGATAATCCGAGCGACACGCGGCAAATTCGTAAAAAAGCTCCTATATACAAAAACAAGTACGGATACATGGCATTCAGATAACCGTTTCCCTGCAATCCTTCCGGTTGAATATTGACTGGAATCTGCCCGTCCAGAATGCCATCCTTGAGTCCCTCCAGGCGTGCCAAATGGTAACATAAATCATCTCCGTTATAGAGATAAGTCTGCATCATCGGTGTCATGGCAAGTAATGCCACACCAAGAATAATACTGTAATCTACCAATTGTTCCTGTGTCAGATAATCTCTGCCTTTTGTCAGATACAACCACACAAGCAGACTGCATACAAGAAAAATAGCGATAAAGAAATATGTGTCCGAATAGAAGAGCGTGTTTGGTGTCAGACTTAGTTTCTTGATTGCCAGAGAACCGTTGCCACTATAATTTACCTGCAATTGCAGCTGTTTAGCATCTTTTGACAACGTAAAATCAGTCGTCAGCTGAATCTGCCCCGGTTCCATTGTCCACGCCGCTACTTTTTTCCCCTGTTCCCACAATTCCAAAACCGAATCTCTTTGATCCGCTAAATAGTCCAGCGTGACAGTATAACTGCCTTTATTCAGAACATACTTGGGTGTGCTTGCAACGATGCCATTGATTGCCACAGAGTCCCGCACCACAAGAGCATTCTCCGAATCAATGGCTCCCACGGAATGCTGTAGTTTTGCTCCCGAGTATACCAACGGACTGCCGCCTTCATTGCTCAGCCAAAGAAACACTGTGACCAAACATACTGCAGTGGCATATATAATTTTCGTTTTTATCGGCAGTTCTTTTGTCTGCATGTTATTTCCTCTCATAGTACACTGCAATCTTTGTCACGGCTTCAATAACACTCTCCACATCCTCATCGGTCATGGCATAGTAGAGCGGCAGAGAAATGATCTCCCCGTACAGTTTCTCCGCATTCGGGCACAGTCCCCTCCGATAACCCATCTTCTCATAATACGGAAAATAATAGGTCGGTATATAATGCACATTACAGCATACATTCTCCGCCGCCAGAGCATCAAAAAATTGTCTTCTGCCAATTGTCAGTTTCTCAGGCACAATACGCAAAATGTACAGATGTCTCGTAGTGTCTGACTCCGGAATTTCTCTCTGTACAAACAACTGCGGAAGCTTACCGAAAGCCTCATCGTATCTTGCAACGATCTCTTTTCTTCTGTTACTGAACATCGGAAGCTTATCGAGCTGACTGATGATCAGCGCCGCCTGAATATCCGTCATACGATAATTGAATCCCAGCGCAATCTGTTCATAGTACCATGCCCCATCCGGTTCATGTTCCATTAAGTCGGTATCTCTCGTAATACCGTGGGAACGATAGAGGAGCAATTTCCGGTATAATGTCTCGTCGTTGGTCAGCACCGCACCGCCCTCGCCGCCGGTAACGGTCTTTACCGGGTGAAAGCTGAATGTCGTCATATCGGCAATGGAACCGTTGGCCCTGCCTTTATATTTTGTGCCGATCACATGTGCGCCGTCCTCAATCAAAATGAGTCCATGTTCTTTACAGATCTCCTGCAGCGGCTCCAATTCCGCAGATTGACCAGTATAGTCAACTGCAATCACCGCCTTTGTCCGCTCCGTAACCGCCTCCTCCACTTTCTGAGGATCAATATTGTACGTCTCCGGGTCGATGTCCGCGAAAACCGGTCTTGCGCCACAGTATAACGCACAGTTAGCAGACGCCGCAAAGGTGATGGGAGTTGTGATCACTTCATCCCCTTCTCCCACACCTGCTGCCAGGCACGCAATGTGGAGCGCCGCCGTACCGTTGCTGCACACTACCGCATACTTTGCGCCGGTCACGCTGCACAGTTTATCCTCCAGCTCCTTGATCTTAGGTCCGCATGTCAGATCGTGATTGCGAAGCACATCTACAACCGCCTGAACATCTGCTTCATCGATATATTGATGTCCGTAATAAATTTTCGTCTCTCTGGCAGGCACACCACCCTCAACGGCAGGTTTTTTCACGTTAGACTGATACATTGTTCGCTCTCCTATACAAGCCACAAAGGACATGCACATGACGTGCATGTCCGTCTACGGCTAACTGCATTATTTCTCCAAATCGATACCTTTTAACAGCTCTCTGATATCTTCCACAGACAGCCATTCTGTGTTCGTGCCGGAACTGTAGGAAAAACCTTCTTCCACTTTCCTGCCGCTTAAGTCGGGCTGCTGTTTGTTGTTCCACGTCATCTGAGGATATACAATAAAATGCTTGTCATACTCGTAGGTTGTGTAGGAATCCTCAGTCGTCACCATGATCTCATGCAGTTTCTCTCCCGGACGGATTCCGGTTTCCCTGATCGTACATCCCGGCAGCATCGCTTCAGCCAGATCGGTAACCTTAAAGGACGGTATCTTACTGATGAATGTCTCGCCGCCTTTCGCCTCCTGAAGCGCCTTGATCACAAGCTCCACTCCCTGCGTCAGGCTGATCCAGAAACGTGTCATCCTGACATCGGTGACCGGAAGTTCTGTCTTGCCCTCCTTGATCACTTTATTGAAAACAGGAATGACCGAACCGCGGCTCCCTGCCACATTGCCGTAACGCACAATGGAAAAGTTGATGTCCTTCGTTCCCGCATAGGCATTTGCTGCCACGAACAACTTATCCGACACCAGTTTCGTGCCGCCGTACAGGTTGACAGGATTGACTGCCTTGTCCGTAGACAATGCCACCACTTTGCGTACGCCGCTGTCCAAAGCTGCGTCGATAACATTCATGGCGCCGTTGATGTTGGTCTTGATCGCCTCGTTAGGGTTATACTCACAGGCAGGAACCTGCTTTAACGCCGCCGCGTGAATGATATAGTCCACGCCCTCGCAAGCTCTCTTCAACCGATTCAGATCTCTCACGTCGCCGATAAAAAAGCGAAGCTTATCTTCGTACTCCCTGAATTCATCTGCCATGATCCACTGCTTAAACTCATCTCTTGAGTAGATGATGATTTTCTTGGGCTGATAGTGAGTCAGGACGTATCTTGTAAAGCATTTACCGAAAGAGCCCGTGCCGCCGGTAACCAGTATTGTTTTATTATTTAACATGAGTTTTCCTCCGTTTAAGAATTCGTCATTTGTGCTGTCCATAAGTATATCATAAGGGAATTTCGTTTGCAATCATGCCCTATCATTCAAAATACCACACATCACAGTATTTCTCCTCAAATATCCTCGTGCAGCCGCTCACCGAGTCGGCGCTTGCTGACACCCTCATAGTCTGCTCCGTATTATCGGCCCCTGAGGCAATATAGACTACAAGGGAATCCGCATTCTGTATTTCGATATCATTTAATCTATCCACAGAGCTCCCATCTGCAGCCGCAAAGTAGACTTTCGGATACATGAACAGTTCGTCCGCCACATCCCATATGCACCACTCCTCGCCCGGCTGATACAGATAGACCGCAAGCGTACCTTGTGCTGCACACTCTTCTGCAAAAGCTACCTGCTCTTCATCCTCCGGGTAGAGAAAAACCACGCCATCTTTGCAGTGCCCCAGCAAAACGGCCACCAGCCAAAGCACCACGAAAATCGTTTCCGCATATTTTACGTATTTCACGTATTTACTGTTTGCTGCGCAGCCCGCAGACAGTACCCGCCACAACCCGCAGACCGCCACAAACACCAAAAGAACAACAATGCCGTATATAGGAAGTTGATAGCGATTGGATGTATCGCCGAGAAGAAGCGCCGTCTTGGACACCGTCACAAAATACCCGGCTGCCGTAAACACGAGCATCCAAAACCCGGCACCGAATCCGCTGCCATGCAGCTCAAGAGCAACTTTGTCCGACTGCCCTCTCGCATCTTTCACAACAATTCTGCCCCAGCGATATGCCGCCACTGCAAAAACCAATATAAACAGTAACAGAATGGAAAGCAGATGTCCGAACGCAAATCGATCCATCAAATCATAGAAAAACCGCATCCTGCCTAACGTGTTAGACAGATCAAAGAAATTCTCCGTCGCCTGCGCGCCCCGCTGTCCGCGGAACATCTGACCCAGACAGGAAGGATATGTCAGATACGCAAGTACAAAAGCAACACCCTGACCAACGCCATAACGAATACAATTCCATAAGTTTCTGTCCCGCCATATAAGCCATACACTAAAAGCAATGCCGAGGTAAAAAAGAAAAATAAAATAATAGTATTGTGTCAGAAAACCCAGATATGTCACAACTGCCATAGGAACCAAAGTCCTGAGCACGGAAATCTTCGTCCCGCGCTTTGGCACCTCACGCACATGTAATATAGCGCACAGCAGTACGAACATCGTCAGCATCTCGTACATTCTGATAAACACCACTCCACTGACAACAGCGGAACTCAATCCCCATAACAATGTCGCACAAAGCGACAACTTGCCGTCATGTCCGGCAATCAAATATGACAAATATGTCATTAAAATAATGTTGATTCCGTGAAAAAATAAATTGACTGAAAGTCCAATCCATTTGGAAAACACATTCGGCACAAACGATGCCACGGTATGGAACACCCAATAGTACATAGGCGGATGCACATCCCACGACTGCACCAGCTTAACCAATCCATACTGAAAACGCTCTTCGGGAAGCACCACAAATTCATTGCGATAGACTTCCCTGTCCATCCATTGCCCGCTCTCCACATAGAAACCGTTTGTGCGGGCCGTGGAATAATAGGTATAGTATTCGTCCTCGTGAAAGCCCTGCTTCTGCGTACAGAAATAAAAGGCGGCCGCCATCTGCACCACCCAGATTATCAAAAAGGCTATGAGATATATTTTTTTACCACTGCTCTGCTTTTGTTTCATTCCGCCTTCCCGTCACTCCCGTCAATGTATCCGCCGGCCATCTCTCTGCGCCATTTTCCACGCGTGTACCCTTCTGACCGTCCTCGGTGCCATCGTCAGAAGAAGCAGATATATTTTATTCTTTACGGTCAGATAAGGATTGGTCACTGTATCGTGAACATGATCTTTCAGATATTTCGTCACACTGCAATAAAACCGGTTATCTCTCCTCATCTGAGAAATCGGGACATGAAGAAGATAATCCAGCCTTTGGTACAGATTAAATCGTATCGCACAGACGTGCAGACCGGGATAATTCAGATCCACAAGCACCTGCATTTTGTCTGCATTATCCACAATATCCAAAAACACTCTGGAAAAACTGTCCTGCGTTTTCCTGCGGGTAGTGCTTTCCTGTCTGCACACCACATGATAACACTGCCCCGGCAGAATCGTGATACCGTCTATCTCCTGAAGCATCTCCACCAGAAGACTGAAATCTTCATTCAGAACACCTTCCGGAAATTTATGATTCTCAAACAGCTCGCGCTTTACCAATTTGGTACAAAAAGAGCAGTCACCTCTGTGCAGCAACAAATCTTTCAGGAACTCTTCCGCCTCGCAAAACCGCACGCTGTCTGGCGGCACGCAGATATCCGGCAGACGATTGCCCTCTTCGTCCACCTCGTCCCGCGAGATCTGCACAATCGGTACATGCTGTTCCAGCACAGTATCCATCATCTGCGCGTACATATCCGGTTCAATATAATCGTCGCTGTCCACAAAACCAAGATATTCGCCTTTTGCCAGACGAATACCCATGTTGCGCGCCGTGGAAGCACCGCCGTTCTCTTTTCGGTAAAAACGGATGCGGCTATCCTCCGCGGCAAGACGTTCGCACAGTTTATCCGTACCGTCTGTGGAACCGTCGTCTATAAGCAGGATTTCCAAATCGGTATAGGTCTGCGCGCAGATAGACTTCACACACCTCTCCAGACAATCTATGGAATTGTATATCGGCACGATCACGCTGATCTTCTCGCCCATCGTTCTTCTCCCATATCACCGGCCATTCTACAGCCGTGACTCCATCATTGCCCGATACATCCTGCGGGGACTTATGGCCGGCGCTGTGCTTAAAGGTCCTTCCTCCGCGGGAATAATGTTCCCCTGCATCAATCCTCTCGTAAAACGAAGCAGCTCCTGTGCCGCGTTCTCTGCATTCCACACGTCACGGATTGTCTCATAGGCGGCACGACCCATCTTTTTGCACGCATCCCAATCATCAAAAAGATTCAGAACCAGCTCTTCCATACTCTCATAACGATCATTCGGATAGACCAATCCGTTCTCACCATGCCTGATCAGATAAGGTGCGGCACCCACCTGCGCATTGACCACTTCCACGCAGCCGCTGTTCATACCCTCATTGATCACGGCACCCCATCCCTCCAGATAATTACTCGTGAAAAGATGGATGTGGCATTTCTCCATCACATCCCGCACCTGCTCCGGTGCCGTATATCCGTAAAATCTGAAATATTCCGTCAGTCCCAGACTCTCCGCATCCTGCCTGATCTTCGGCTCCAACTCGCCGTCTCCAAGCATATGCATACAGAATTGATATCCTCTGTCATGCAGTGTTTTCGCCAATCGCACTGCATATTCCGGATGTTTTAAGGGAATGAATCTGCCTGCCCACACGATATGCATTACACCGTCCTGCGGTTTCATGGAGTCAAACTGTTCCTCACTGTAAGTGCGCAGCTTAGTAAAATACCCCCACTTAAACATCTTGCCGGGATAAGCACCTATCAGCTGAAAGTCGGAAGCAGTGTAGGCGCCCGCACATAACATGCACACATTCTGCCTGCGGTATTTAATGTGTTCCCGGTATTTGGCCGCCAGACCACGGGGTGAAATCACCTTCCACTGTCCCTCCCTGTAGAGACGTTCGCTGACACGCAGCGTAAGCTTGCCGGATGCCAGTCTGTCCGCAGCCAGATCCTCTCTCTGTGTCCAGCCGAACAGCACCACATCGCTCTCCGCTATTCTTTTCAGGCACTCATATTCTGACTCATACAGACATTTCACATACGGCAGCCGGCGCATGTCCACACTCCACCCCATATCGACCCGCTCCTGTTCCATCGGCATAGTCTGGATAAATGTATAGTCCTCGCCCAGCTCTCGATAGAGGGCATCGCACAGGGGAATCTGATGGTGATTAATGTAGTTGGACACAAATGTAAAAGTCATGCTATAATCTCCCGGTAAATATGCATCAGACGGTAATAGTTCTGATCCGCGTCATGATTCATCCGCGCATGTTTTCTGGCGTTGTCCGAGAAGCGTTCCACTATGGCTTCCTTCGTGAAGATCTCTATAATTCTGTCGGCCAGCGCATCCACATCTCCTGCCGGATATAACATACCGTCACCGCCGTCTGTCAGCAGATTATGTACGCCGCCCACATCCGCCGCAACACAGGGTACACCCAGCATCATAGCCTCACCCAGCGAATTGGGTGAATTTTCCAGCGCGGACGGCAGCACATAGAGATGCGTGCGCAAGAATTGCTCTTTCATCTCCTCAGCAGTCAGTCTGCCCAGCATCGTCACATGATCACCCAGGCGGTTCTCCCTGATTAACTTCCTGAGATACTTGCCATACGCCGGCAGTTTAAGCCAGTCCTTAAATGTGCTGACTTCGATGATATTACTGCCCGCCACATAGATATGCGTATCGGGAAACTGCTCCATCACTCTCGGCATTGCCTGCAACAGATAATGAAATCCTTTAAGAGGATAATCTCCCTGACTTAAGAATATGCTGTAAGGCTCGCATGTCGTTCTCTTCCATCTGTCATGATAAAAAATTCCCCGCAGTGTCTCATTCAGAAAATGATACTTTGCCGAAGGATTGATCTTCGCTGTCTGCGCACGGTCAAAATCCGTCCTGCCCGCAACATGCCCCGCCAAAAGAAGGGCTTCCTTCTCGTGCTCCCCACGTTTCTTGAACTTCTTCTGCTGCTGTCTGATACTGTCATCCTTGATGCGGTCGCGCAGTGTCACCTGCCTTTGCACCTTTACAGGCAGATCGGCCATATACTCTTCCGCGATGGCGCTGCACAATCCCTGTATGCCCACCAGAGTCCGCTCCGGACGGCCATATGCCTTAATACACGCAAGAGAGTGCGGAAACTCCGTCCCGAATACATGCAGAATGTCCGGTTCAAAATCTCCCAAAATATCCTGAAATCTCTTCTCCAATGCGGGATCATAGATTTCGGGCATATCCAGATTCTCCAAAAATCCGTAACAGCGACAGGACATATTTTCACTAAGCTGCATCGTTCGCTGAAGATCTCCCATCTCTTCGCCCGCCGGAAAAGCTATTCCCAACTCGATACGATTCCCTAACTGTTCCTGCACAACACGGTCCAGTAACCCGCTCAGCCAGCCTTCCCTGTTACTGTAGGAAACTCCCAGTTGTCTGGCAATTGTCGGAAGCATAATGTTGCATACCCATAGTACTTTCATATTTTTCTCCTTCATCGCTTGTACAGTTTGCGCTTAATGGTTTGATAGGCTTTGGCCGTAAACGGATTTCTCGCGACCCATGATCTGAGCGGAGCAAAAGTCACTGCCATGATCAGCTGATACTTACGCACTTTGGCAGCGGGCATGTATCTGTGCACAATCTCCCTGTGCTCCCGGCGGGATCTCTTCTCATTCTCTCTTGTCTCCGAAAAGCCCCCACCTTCATAAAATGCCACAGTAATCGGTATATATACGGTTTTGGCATGCGCTTTGTAATAACACCAGAGGAAATGCTCGTAATCGGCGCGCACCGCATAATCGGTGTTAAAAGCTTTCCCCCGAAGCAGTTCCGCGGCATAGAAACATGCCTGATGACAGGGAATATTGCGGTAACATGCAAAGTCATCAATGACCGGATTGGACTGCACTAACGCATCGGTCAGACGCTCGTATATATTGCCGTAGAAAATATACGGTGCCCGTAATTTCTCTGATGTCTGCACCGTCTGCTGCCCGCTCTTTTTTCCACCTCGCAGAATCTTCTCCTTGACGCTTTCAAGCACCTTATTGTCATAGAAGCTGTCCCCGCAGTTTAGGAACAGGACATAATCTCCGCGTACATACTGCACTGCCTGATTCATGGCATCATAGATACCCGCATCCTTACTGCAATACAGTCTGATCCGACCGCCGGGCACCGCATATTCCGTATCTTCCTGCTTTGCCTGTCTGTATCTGTTTAAATACTTCTGCGTGGTCTCATCCTCAGATTCGCCGTCCTTGATGATAATCTCGTAATCCTGCTCCGTCTGGTCAAGGATACTCTCGATTGTATCACGCAGTTTATCACCCGCGTTCAGGCACACCACGATGATGCTGAAGGTCATCTTTGCCCTCCTCGTATTATATATGATTTAGCTCAGACTGTACGCTAAACTCCCGGCCCATACATCCGTCAGTTGACATCCGACAATATATTGACCATATCGTTAAAGAAAAATGTCTTATAGGGCAGAATCAGGATCCCGTCATTTCCCGCCCGACTCATATAGATGACAAAATACAAAACTGCCGCCAGAAGAATACCGAGGCGAAATATCTTATGCAACCGCTTATTCTCCACACGCCCAAGGAGCATGGGCAAAAACAATATATGGCTGACCGTCAGATAATATCCGATACGGGATATGATCGGCAGAAAAGAGCAAAACACATACAGCACAAGCGCCCCCAAATTCAAATAGAAATAGAAACGAAACCGCCTGTCATCCTCAGCATCCGTCTCGTGTTGTTCGCCTGTACGGCGCTGCATATAAAAAATCGAGCAAACTCGATTGCGAGATTTGCTTCGCAAACTCATTATCACTCCTGCAAAAATCAACACGGCAAAACATCTCAAAATATTAATATAGCTCGTACCGCCTTCCAGATACTCCGTATCCTCATAAGTCGGATACAACAGCACTACAACTTTGAGATAAAAATCCTGACAAAAAAGAAACGTCGTACAAAAAAGTGCCCCGATGGCAAGCTGCCATTTCTTCCACGATAAGGATGCCAAAAAGTAGAGCGGGATAACTACAAGCAGCGACTTATGAAAAGTCGCTCCCAGAAGGATCAAGACCACGAATCTAACCCACTGCCTGCGCATCACAAATTTCATGGAATAGAGTGCAACTGCCAGCGCCAGATAATATCTCACCGTGCTGAAGGTCTGAAAATAATATCCCAGAGACATAAACAGAAAGAATGTCAGCGGAAAATCATCGCTCTGCTCATACATCGCCAGCAGAAAAACAAAAACCGTCACAAAAGCGTACACGGCAAATACAAGAAGATAATTCTCAAATCCGGATATCCCGTAAATCAGTTTGACCAGCAGATTAAACCCGATCTCTGTGGGCACATAGGCATCACAGTTGACCAGATGCATAAATTCCACGTACTTGGCATAATCATTGCCCACATTAAGCCTGCATGCCGACAGCGCAAACAGAATCGCAAAAACAGACAACATACAGACGCGATTGCACATCTGCTGCCTTGTCGTCCTATACGGTTGTGTAACCGGCCGGTTGTTCACCATGCTCGCAAGCAGCACCGTGACCGCCGCCACCGTGATATATAAAATCATTGACTGCCGTTATCCTTTCCCGCTGCTACGCCTTAGCTTCGCGCACACCGGCTTTCATCCATGAATATGCCTGTCGCAACGGCACCTCCCGGCACATCTCATCTCTGTGCACCCACAGAAAACGAAACGCTAAAGGCAATGCCAGTTTCCCGTACAGATAGTGATACAGGACTCCCCTGTCTTTGAAAAATTTCTCATGGTATCCGCTGAACCATGTGGATTCTCTCTCCGTTTCCTCTCCGATACAGATCGTATGGGAATATATTTTCAGGCCCGCCTTCAGGCAATCCCTCAAAAAAAGGCTGTCCTCCCCGTTGCTGTATCTGGCCCCGCCGCCAAAGAGCAGCGAATAATGTACATTGGCCTTGAGCAGGGCGTCACGTTTGGCCGTGATACTGTACGCCGGATACCGACCGTAATTGCGCCGACTGATCTTGTGGACATCCTCATTCCAGTATGTTCGCCTGGCGGGTGCCACCTGCACATTAACCAGGATCATGTCCGCATCGGGCAGTTCCTCGTACGTGCTCTGAATCAGTGCCTCATAATCCTCTTTGAGCACGATATCCTCATCCGAAAAGACGCAGATATCCCCGCTTGCATGCAATAAAGCAGTATTGCGGCTCAACCCGACACCGCGCTCCGACATAGAGAAAACCTGAACCTTATGTCCATGATTCTCTATCTCCTCATAATCGTACCGGTCACACTGGTTCACGATCACTGCATCTGTACGAATATTCATTTGCCCGATCAGAGCGGCAGCATCCTTATCTACCGCCGATACCAACAGCTGTATCTTCATAGCCTTCCTCTAATTCATTCTGCCGATCGCGCGTCCATAATATCTACGCAGGAACTTTTCATCCGCACCGGCTATCGCCGTCCCAATCAACCGACATCCTCTGGTCCTAAGCTGCTCTATGATATAACCGACAAAAGCCGAGTGCACCTTCCCATAATTCACTGCGATCACCACGCCGTCAGCCGCACTAAGTTCTTCCCATCTCTCCTGCGATATCGTATCATGCTGCGAGACGGCAAGCACTTCTACTGTCCCCGTCTGCCCGCTCAGATACGCCAGATTACTTTCATACTCCCCATTCATTCTCTCTCCTGCTCCCGCATACCCGATAAACGGTACTTCTGTGACTTGTTTTAAGTCGCTTGCCACCAGGATGCGGTCGTCGAGCACATAGTAAAACATCATACCGAGCAGCATCAATATCACTGCCGTTACAAGACCGACAAGCACTGCCTGAAGCGTTCTGGAATCCGCCACCACCAACGCTGCCTCTGTCGTCTGTATCACCTCGATCTGTGTAAACTCTTTGGCAGTGTTCCCCAGTTCCACAAGAGATTGTTCGACAGCACTCATAATCGCACTGCATCTGTCAGGGTTGTGGGTGGTGACGGTGATCGTCAAAAGGCGCAGATCCGACAATATCTCCGCTTTTATGGCGGCCACAACTTCCTCACGCGTATACTCTCCCGGCAGATTCAGCATGGTCTCATCAAGAATCGGGTCTGTCGCCATTAAATCATTCCATGTATATCCGTTATACGCCTGATAAACCTCTCCCGTCTCATCTGCAGCGAAATTTAGATATATCTTGGCTACCGCCCGGTATTCCCGCTCCGATTCCGGTACAATATGTGACACTTCATAGAGCAAACCGCCAAGCACCGCACCGACAACCGCGGCAAGAAACACAAGCCGGATTTTCCTTATAAAGCAAAGTACTAATTTTTTCATATCCATGCCCGCATCGGCATACTTGATTCCCTGCATATAACTATCCTCTGTTATTCTCCGGCTCTGACTTCGTCCGAATTGCCGTAGTCTGGGTGCTGTCCACACCCTCCGTGCTCTCCGGCTTGATCAGAATCTTTAGCGTAAGGAGCATCAATTTCAGATCCAGCCATACAGAATATTGCTCGATGTAAGTCAGATCCAGTTTCAGTTTATCATAGGGCGTGGTGTTGTATTTACCGTACACCTGCGCATATCCTGCCAACCCCGCTTTGACTTTCATACGGAAAGCGAACTCCGGCATCTCCTCCATATACTGGTCTATGATCTCCGGGCGCTCCGGTCTCGGACCGATAAAAGACATCTCGCCTTTCAGAATATTCAGCAGCTGCGGCAGTTCGTCTATCCTTGTTGCCCGAATAAACTTTCCTACCGGTGTAATACGCGCATCATTTTTGGCGGCAAGCCTCGCCACGCCGTCTTTCTCCGCATCTACATTCATACTTCTGAATTTCAAAATATAGAATTCTCTGCGTCCCATTGTGCACCTGACCTGTTTATAGAATACAGGTCCTCCGTCATATGCTTTGATAGCGATTGCCGTAATTACCATAAACGGAGACGCTATGACCAACAAAAGCACCGAGCAGATCAAATCGATCAGTCTCTTGGCAATCCGCTGCTCTACTTTAAGCGCATATTCCCTCGTCAGATAGATCGGCGTATCGAACAGATGCAGCTGGTCCGCACCTTTCACAAGAACATCCGATATCTTCGGCATCATATATACACGAACGGAACGGCTGTAGCAGAATTTCAGCAGATAATTTCTGTCGCTGACAGGGATATCCCACAGCACCACTGCACCGTACTCCCCCAGGATCTCCTTCTTTACGGCTTCCACGCCCTCCGAAATATTCATGCTCTTGCCGATTTTATATTTCTCCCTGCGGGACTCAAACCTCGCTACAATATCATCAATAGGACGCTCTCCGTGAATGATCAGAATCGTTCTTGGCGGGAAAGCCTTATAGTAACAAGTATTGCATACAAATACCCACACAATCGAGCAGACAGTCTGTATCAGCATCGTCAATGCGATCGGCTTAATCCGCACAACCCAGTTCGCCATTAGGGAAATCTGAAAATAAGAGATTACATTCGCGAACAACAGTGAGAAAAATTCCGAGATAAATACATCCGTGGGCTTCAAATAACCAATCTTCAACACGCCGTAAGTGCTTGCAAAGAAAAAGAGTAGCACAAAATAGATCAAAATAATAAGTATATGGCCTTTAAAGAAAAAATTGGCCTTTCCGTGAAAGCGCAGGTACGGATAGTATTCCTCAAACCAGAAATACGCATAGATTGCCGTATGAAAAAGTAATCCGATGAAGGAGAGCTGTAATATGATAAGTCTTTTTAAGGTTTCTATCCGTTTCATAATCACACCTCATTCGACAGGTCTGTCTGCTACAATCTCCGGACTGTTGCCCTGTACGCCCACAAAATAAAATAACGTGCGCTGGAAAGCACGGATAATTTTTCCTGCCTGCGATATAAATTCCAAATGCGCTTTATTGCCGTAAATTTATTGGAAGAAAGAGACTTGGGCGGCCTGCGGTAAATTGCAAGCGTTTCATTCAGCCCGTATGCCGTATACCCCGCTCTTAAGATCTGCCACCAAGTTGCCGTGTCCTCACTCTCAACCGAAGGCATCCGCATCAGCTTGTCCGGAATAATCTTCCTGTCAAACATTACCGTGGTTGTAAAAATCACTGTCCGCGACAACGCTTTCCTGTATGTGAGGCTTTCCGGCACATGCACTTTTTTACCGGTCGTATGTGCATTCTCATCACCGAACTCGTAAGCGGTAAACACAAACCCCGCCTGCTTGTCCTCCATAAAGCGCAGTTCACAATCCAGTTTCCGTGGAAACCATACGTCATCTGCATCCAAAAACGCGATATATCTGCCCTGCGCCATATCCAGTCCAATATTTCTCGCTGTAGCCGCGCCCTCATTCTTCTCCTTGCTCACAAGCACGATACGCCGTCCGGTGCCGTCAGTATACTCTTCCGCAGAAAGAATGCCCTTCTGTTTTACCGGAATCTTTCGGCATTCATACGTTTTGAGCAGATCACGGATAACCTCATCACCGTTATCCGGCGAATGGTCGTCTATCAGAAGCAGCTCCCACTCTTTATAGGTCTGCCTGACAACCATTGCAATCGTCTCGGCAATATAACTTTCTGCCCGATATACCGGCACGATGATGCTGACCAGTCCACTCATTTAGAAATCCTCTTTCACAATATAAATGGGTCTTCTCTTCACTTCCATATATGTCTTAGATAAGTATTGACCCACTATACCGAGACAAAACAACTGCACTCCGCTGACAAGCAGAATGATACATACCATCGACGGCCACCCCGAAGTCGGATCCCCGAAAATCAATGTCTTCACAATTATCACTATGATCAATATAAAAGCGAGCATACAGAAAAAAGCGCCCATCACAGCAGATATGGTAAGAGGCATCGTGGAGAACGCGGTAATACCCTCCAGCGAATAGACAAACAGCTTCCAGAAGGACCACTTTGTCTCGCCTTTCTTGCGTTCTACATTCTCATACTCCAACCATTTTGTCTCGTAACCGACCCAGCCGAATATTCCCTTGGTAAAGCGGTTATATTCGGACATTGAAAGAATCGCCTCCGCCACCTGTCTTGTCATAAGCCTGTAATCTCTGGCACCGTCCACGATTTCTGTCCTGGATATCTTATTCATGATACGATAGAATAACCTCGCAAAGAATGACCGGATAGGCGGTTCACCTTTTCTGCTGACACGACGGGTTGCCACGGAGTCATATCCCTGCTCGATATATCCATACATCTCGGGGAGCAGCGACGGCGGATCCTGCAAGTCTGCGTCCATCAGCACAAGCAGATCGCCCTTTGCTTTCTGCAATCCGGCGTATATGGCGGATTCCTTGCCAAAATTCCTGGAAAAAGACAACAAGTGTACTCTCTCATCCTGCTCATGCAGCTTCCTGATTTCCTCTATCGTCTTGTCCACAGAACCGTCATCTATATAAAGTATTTCTACTTCTAATCCTTTTTCTTTAAAAAAAGAGTTATTTTTAAACAGCTCATCATAAAAATCTCTGATGTTCTCTTCTTCATTATAACAAGGTACAATAACACTAAGCAATTTCATGCCGATGACCATGCCTTTCGTTGATATATATCAAATATTATACCATAGATACTCACGTCGCTTGTTTTTCTTTTGCGCTTACCATTTTAGCATATATAAGCAAAAAAAGGAAGAGACGTATCTCTTCCCTTTCCCGGCCACTATACCAATCCGTATTTCAGACGTATATAGTCTGCCACCGTTGCAATATACTCACTGTTCGTAGGTCTGCTGTACTCATTCGAATTGCAGTAACCGAAGAGCTGCTCAAACAGAGCACTGTTGCCCCTCTCCCAAGACACTTCGATTGCATTCCTGATCGCCCGCTCAATCTTCTGATCCGTCGTCTTGTACAGCTTTGCCAGATCCGGATATAGCAACTTGGTGACGCTGCCTACCAATTCCATGTCTTCTGTGCACATCTCGACCGCACTTCTTAGGTACTGATAACCCCGTAAATGCGCAGGTATGCCCAATTCTAACATGAAACCGGAGATGGCCTGTTCCAGTTCCTGCCTGGACATCATATTCTCTTGTATCATTCCCTTTTTACTCCTTTTGCGCATTATATTATATTTGTAGTTATATTGCACACTTACATAATATCAAAGAAAAAGCATTATGTAAATTGTAAGTTATCGCCTACATTCGCGCAGTGTCGATGTTTTCCTTAAACCACTCGTATGCCAGCCGTACACCCTCTGCCAGTTCCACTTTGTGATGCCAGCCCAAATTATGGAGTTTTGTCACATCGGTCAACTTGCGCGGAGTACCGTCCGGCATGTCCTTGTTCCAGACGATATCGCCCTGATAACCTACCACTTCCTGTACGGTCTCGGCAAGTTCTCTGATGGTAACCTCCTTGCCCGTACCAATATTTACATGCTGTTCTCCGCTGTAATTCTCCAGCAAAAAAACGCAGGCATCTGCCATATCATCCACATAGAGGAACTCACGCAAAGGTGTGCCGCTTCCCCACAACTCCACGCTCGGACTGCCGCTTACTTTAGCCTCATGAAATTTGCGGATCATCGCCGGCATAACATGGGAACCCTGCAGATCATAGTTGTCCCGAGGCCCATAGAGATTGGTGGGCATACAGCTGATAAAGTCATCACCGTACTGCCTTTTAAAGAATTTACACATCTCAAGTCCGGCAATCTTGGCAATCGCATATGCCTCATTCGTCTCCTCAAGGGGTCCGGTCAAAAGCGCATCCTCCGGTATCGGTTGCGGCGCCATCCTCGGATAAATACAGGTACTTCCCAGAAACAGCATCTTTTTAACCTGATAGTCATGGCAGCATTTGATCACATTGCACTGCATCTGCATATTCTCATAGGCAAATTCTGCAGGAACCGTATTGTTTGCATTGATACCGCCCACTTTAGCCGCCGCCAGCACTACCACATCCGGCTTCTCTGTTTCAAAGAAATCCCTGACCGCCCGCTGATCTGTCAGATCCAACTCCTTATGTGTCCTTCCGATGACATTGGTATATCCCTTTGCCTCCAGATTTCTCACGATGGCGCTGCCCACCAAACCTCTGTGTCCGGCCACATAAATTTTGTCTGTCTTATTCATTGTCCTACTCCCTTTCTCTCCGTATCCGAAGCGTCCTGCCTCTTTATTTTTTTATTCTCTATCTCAGTTTACGGCTCTGAATCCGTCATCCATTGCCTGTCCCACAAATTCTATCTCCACTTTCGACGGTGCAGACGGAAAACTGTCATACCCCACTTGATCTCCCTTTGCCGGATAATAGAAGGTAACTCCTTCTATTTCATAGGATAAAGTCTCATAATTTTCATAGTCTTTCTGTGTAATCCAATAGTCGCTCACATAGGAAGAGACAATCTCTCTGCCCAGTGCCACTCCCTTGTACAGAATCAAAAGAAAAACAGCCGCTGCACCACAAAGTCTGATTGCATTCCTTCCGCGTGAGACAATCATATCATACACACTGCCTAATACGACTGCGGATGTCAGATACACATAAACACATCCGTAACGAATCAGCGGAGAAGTACACAGCCAGAAGAGAAAAGAACCTGCCACGGTTATCTGAACCAGCAAAAGCTCTAAACGCCTCTGCCACAATCCGCACGCCATCCCAACACCATATACAAGCAGCACACACACCGACACCGCTGCCAAAGCTACCAGCAGTTTTTCACTGCCCGCAAGCGCACGAAACCAGTCCGGCAGCCATTCTTTCACGGAGATATGATATCGGTTCACGTCCGTGTAACCCCTGCCCCAAACCTGAATCTCCCGCGCATCATAATCCGCCGTGCCCTTCGGTATTTTCCATGCCGTATTAAACAGATCAATCCGCGTAAAAGGATAGATCAGCCATCCCGACAAGAGTACATTCCTGATAAAATACGGCAATGCTGTCACGATCCCCAGAAGGAGATATGTCACGATTTCCCTTCCCCGCTTTTCCCGGATCAACTTATAGGCCGGATCAACCACCAGCAGCAGAATGAGCGCCGCCGAAAGCTTTACCGTCATCAGAAATACGCCAAGAACACACAGCATAGCATAGGGCAGTATCTCTTTGGTCTCCTCCTCCAATAAATCCAGCCAGCGTATCACAATGTAAAAAGCCGTCAACACCATGAAATAATCCGATGCCGGTGAAATCATCTCATCATAAATATTTACCAGATAGTAGATGCACATCACCCTCGCAAAATCGCTGACGCGCAGTTTCCTGCTTCGGAGTGAACCTGTCATTTCCGTGCAGGCCACAGCCAGCACCAGAGCAAGCCAGCCTGCCGCACAATGATAGGACTGTCCGCCCAGAAAAGCCATACTGTACAACGCGGACAGTGCGAAGGATGAACTGTTGTACGCAAGCCTGCAGTGTAGGTTGCCCAGCCCTTTCAGCACGCCGTATTCTTCAATCCAACGAATACTCTGAGCATGATACAGTCCGGTATCATAGTGAATGATGCCTCTGGAAGTGCCGTACGCAAATAGTAAAAAGAGGAACAGCATGATAAACATCTTCCCTCTTTCTCCTAATCGATTTTCCCGTATATTACCCCACACCTTCCACAGCATGCCGACAAGCTGATGTCTGCCGTACCACGCGACCACCAATCCGGCAATGCACAATATCAAATTGGCCGCCAATCCGACACGTCCAAACAAACTGAAAAACTGTGCATACACCGTGGCCCCTGCGACACCGCACATCAGATAGGAATCAACATGTTTAATCCGGTACGGTATGTACCGAGTCATTACACTTAGGATTCCATATCCGATCAGAAAAGTGGTGAGAAACATGTAAATCCATATGACTATCACTGACAGCATAGATATCCATGCCTTTCCGTAAAGATTTATTTCTTCTTTTGATTGCTCTTTCTATACTCTTCACAGCTCATGCCCGCGATTTCCCGCAAATCGGAATCCATCATCATGGCAACCAGCCCCTTAAAGTCTACCTCTCTCTGCCAGCCGAGTTCTCTCTCAGCCTTCTCACAGTTACCCCAGAGGAACTCAACCTCCGCGGGACGATAGAACTCCGGGTTGACATCGACTAACAGTCTGCCGCTTGCTGCATCGTAACCTTTCTCATTGACGCCGGATCCCTCCCAGCGAATCGCTATTCCCAGTTCCCCGAACGCTGCCTCTACGAACTCTCTGACCGTGTGTGTCTCATTGGTTGCAAGCACATAATCTCCCGGGACATCCTGCTGCAGCATCATCCACATGCCCTGCACATAGTCTCCGGCAAATCCCCAGTCACGCTTTGCATTCATATTGCCCAAGGATAACTTGTCCTGATTGCCGGCTATCATGTTGGCAATTGCAAGCGTAATCTTTCTCGTCACAAAATTCTCGCCTCGCCTCGGTGATTCATGATTGAACAAAATACCGTTGCACGCAAACATATTGTAAGACTCTCTGTAGTTTACCGTAATCCAGTATGAGTATAGCTTAGCCACACCATAGGGACTCTTCGGATAAAAGGGCGTCTTCTCGCTCTGGGGCGCCGTCTCCGGAATACCGCCAAACAGTTCAGAGGTAGATGCCTGGTAAAATCTGCATGTACCGCCGTTTACGCGGATTGCCTCAAGCAGTTTTAATGTACTCACACCTGTAGCCTCCGCCGTGTACTCCGGCACCTCAAAAGATACACCGACATGGGACTGCGCTGCCAGATTATACACCTCCGTGGGACGTATCTCCGCAATCAGCCTCATAAGATTACTGGAATCGGTGGTATCCGCATAATGCAGAAAAAATTTCACCTTATGGTAATCAGAGTTAATCAGATGATCTATTCTCGCCGTATTGGAGATACTGTGGCGGCGGATCAGACCATGTACCTCGTAGCCCTTTTCCAATAAGAACTCGGCCAGATAAGAGCCGTCCTGACCTGTAACACCTGTAATCAACGCTATTTTTTGCATATCGTAATAATTTCCTTTCTTAGTCGTCTTAAATTATATACTTTTCGTAACTACTCAGAACCCCTTTCGCAAAATCGCTGCTTAGCAGCTTTCCTTTTACTCATGTGGTTACTTCGCCATATAAATAGAAAAAAATCTTTGCAAGCAAACTTTTTTCTATTTGCATGGCTCTGAATAGTTACTCAAATACTCTGCAATGGCATCATGCCAGTCCGCAAACATATAATCCGTTGTCATTTTGAACATATAATTTTCCAGAATGGAATAGGCGGGACGTTTTACCGCAGCTCCGTATTCTTCCGACGTAATTGCCTCGACCACCGTATCTTTGCCCGCCAACCTGAAAATTTCTTCGGTAAACTGCGCCCAGCTGCAATTCCCTTCGCATGTTCCGTGAAACAATCCGTAATTTTCCGTCGGAAGCAGATAAGCGATTGCCTTCGCCAATTCCATGGCACTGGTAGGTGAACCCACCTGGTCACACACCACCCTGACCTTGTCATTGGTCTCCGACAGACGCAGCATAGTCTTGACAAAATTCTTGCCGTCTCCGTACAGCCAAGCGGTGCGTACGATATAGTGTCTGTCACTGAATTCTTTGACAAAATTCTCACCGGCCAGTTTGGTTCTGCCGTAAGCTCCCTGAGGCCCCGTAGGATCGGTTTCTCTGTAAGGTCTGCTCCCGTTACCGTCAAAAACATAATCCGTGGAGACATGTACTAATCTAGCCCCGGTCTCACTTGCGGCGATGCTTAAATTTCTTGCACCGACAGCATTAATACGAAAAGCCAGGTCCTCTTCCTGCTCACACTTCTCGACCGCCGTATATGCTGCACAATTAATAATCGCACAAGGCTTTATATCCCGAGCAAACTCCATCACCCGGTCGATACTGGTAATATCCAGTTCTCCCACATCGGTATTAATCAATTCATACTCTGTGCTGTCCGCATATTGCTGATTGATCGCACGCCCCAGCTGCCCATTGGCACCCGTCACTATAACTTTTTTCATGTCTTCCTCTTTTCCTCTGCACCCATGCCGTTCTCCAATATTTTACGATAACATTATCATACATCCTATGGCAAAATTATGCAAATATATAAAATTGAAATGTTTCGAGCCATATTCCACGGCATCGGAACTTCTTGCAAAGGTGACTGGATATATTCCCAAACTTTTTAATATAATCTTAAGACATTTTGTATATTTTTTCATTTTTTTCCTAGTGACTCTCCGATTTGCTTATGATATACTAGGTCTAGTTGGGTTGTCCCATAATTTAGGTTAAGGAAAGAGAGGATTAGAGATGAAAAGGTTACAAGTGCTTCTTCTTGTTTCTTTATCTTCTACTCTTCTATTATTTGGCTGTGGCAAAAAGAAAGAAGACGTCGTAGCACCTGTTGTTGAACAGGTTATTGATGACATAAGCGGACCAGAAGATGTAGAAGAAGAAGATAATGTGACAAAAGTTGACGACGACGTTCCTCCGGAAGAGGGGATGGTTCGTAGCCGTATTACAAACGAGTGGGTTTCTGAAGAAGTAAATAATACAAGACCGATCACCGTGATGATTCCAAACACAAAAACAGCGGCTCAATACGGCATCTCCAAAGCAGATGTATTGTACGAGTGCAACGTAGAGGGAAGCATTACAAGACTGATGGCATTATTTCAGGATTGGAGTGATTTTGACAGGCTTGGAAATGTAAGAAGTTGTCGTGACTACTACATATATTGGTCCTTTGAATGGGATGCCTTCTATGTTCATTTCGGTGGACCGTTCTACATAGATGAAGTTATCAATCGTCCCGATACCGAAGATATTGACGGATTATCCAGCAGTAATTTCTGGCGTGCTACCGATACGACCAACTCCACCGATAATGCTTATGTAGATACGAAAGGTCTTCTTGCCGATATCAACAAACTCGGTTATGATTTAAAATACCGTGACGGATATTCCGAAGAACAGCATTATAGATTTGCCCCCTCGGGCGAGCCCAATACTCTGGAGCAGTACAGCAACGCTATTACTGCCAATAAAGTGGACATGTCCCCTACCTATCCGGTGACAAACTGCTACTTCATATATAATGAGGAAACGGGCCTGTATGACAGATATCAGCATCTGTCCGGCGAGTCCGACGGTCCTCATATAGACAAGGCAAACGGAAAACAGTTAGCATTTAAGAACATCCTGATCCAGAATACTTATTTTGAAGTTCGTGATGAGAAAGGTTATCTTGCATTCCAGTGTCACGACACCACCAGAGACGGATGGTACTTCACCAACGGCAAAGGCATTCACGTTAATTGGACGAAGACCTCCGACTACGGTCCTACAAGATACTTTGATGATTCCGGCAACGAGATTGAGTTAAATACCGGTAAGACAATGATATGTATTGTAGAAGACGGAGATTCATTCCTGGTAAATGATGAGAAGATCGGCCCGACAAGCAATTAAGAAGAGCGGAACTTAGATATGATATAACGGAGAGCGGTTTCGCTCTCCGTTTTTTTATCCTTCTGTATATTACCTATTTTTTACCAGTGAACTATTGCCGGCACCGCATTGATCAAGCACCATATAGACCAGATCACAAGATCACTGTAATTCTCATGTCCCGCATATCCGATAAGTGCTGCTAATACAAACAAAATTATCAGCGCAATAAATCCAAAAGTAAAAAGGATATCTCAAAAATCGATTAATGATTTTTAAAATATCCTCTTCAGGAAGGTGACTGCCGGATTTGAACCGGCGATAACGGTGTTGCAGACCGGGGCCTTAC
>JAFLTD010000079.1:5213-13354 GCA_022510625.1 Lachnospiraceae bacterium | reverse complement strand
GATGATGCCGGAGAAATTCAACAACAAGACCAACGGTATCACACAGAGAAGATTCTTACTGCATGCCAATCCGCTGCTTGCGGACTGGGTTACGGATCACATCGGAAACGACTGGATTACAGATTTGCCCAAAATCAATAAGCTGAAAATCTATGCGGATGATGAGAAGGCGCAGCAGGAGTTCATGAATATCAAGTACCAGAACAAGGTTCGTCTGGCGGAGTATATATTGGAGCATAACGGCATTGAAGTAGACCCTCGTTCCATCTTTGATGTTCAGGTTAAGAGATTGCATGAATACAAGCGGCAGCTTCTGAATAT
This sequence comes from Lachnospiraceae bacterium, assembly GCA_022510625.1. Classification (GTDB taxonomy): domain Bacteria; phylum Bacillota; class Clostridia; order Lachnospirales; family Lachnospiraceae; genus UBA3282. Next base: position 13,033 of record JAFLTD010000079.1, on the reverse strand, counting down.
TCTGCACGTTATGTATCTGTATAATGAATTGAAAGAACATCCGGATATGGAATTCTTCCCGAGGACCTTTATCTTCGGTGCGAAGGCGGCAGCAGGTTACATGAATGCTAAGTTGACGATCAAGTTAATCAACTCCGTGGCGGATGTCATCAATAACGATCCGTCGATCGACGGTAAGATCAAAGTAGTGTTTATTGAGAACTATCGTGTGTCCAATGCAGAGATCATCTTCGCGGCATCCGATGTGTCGGAGCAGATTTCTACGGCAAGTAAGGAGGCTTCCGGTACGGGTAACATGAAGTTCATGTTAAACGGTGCTCTCACCATCGGAACGATGGACGGTGCGAATGTGGAGATCGTAGAGGAAGTCGGTGAGGAGAATGCCTTTATCTTCGGTCTGAGCTCCGATGAGGTTATCCGGTACGAGAACTATGGCGGCTATGACCCGACCGAGATCTTCAACAATGATCCCGATGTGAGAAAGGTTCTGATGCAGCTTATCAACGGCACATATGCGCCGGGCGATCCCGATCTGTTCAGACCGCTGTACAACTCGCTGCTCAATACACAGAGCACCGCTAAGGCAGACACTTACTTTATCTTAAAAGATTTCAAGGCGTATGCTGAGGCGCAGAAGAAAGTTGAGGCAGCCTACAGGGATGAGAGCGGCTGGGCCAAGAGCGCGATCCTCAATGTGGCATGTTCAGGTAAATTCACTTCCGACAGAACCATTCAGGAGTACGTGGATGAAATCTGGAAACTGGATAAGGTTGTGATTCCGAAGACACCGACTCCGGCCGAGAAGAAGAAAGCCTGACATCCTCATTCAAAATTATAAAAAACTATAACAAGCAATTGACTAAACAAGACAGAAAGACTATACTAAATTATGTTGGTGTGTGTTTGGTATAGACCGAAAACACGGTCTAGCACAATCTAATATATAAAATCAAAGGAGAGAGAAGCTATGAAGAAAGTTATGGGAAAAGTCAAACGGACACTTTCCGTAGTTCTTTCCGTAGCGATGGTATTGACCATGGTGCCGCAGACAGGCATGACTGTCTTCGCCCAGGAAGAGAATCCGATCATCGAGACGGAAACAGAACCGGCAGTGGAAGTATTGACTCCGGAAGAAACAATCGAAGTTTCGACAGAGGCCCCTGTAAGTGGGGGGGGGCAAACGGTTGAAGCTCCTGAAGAACTGATTAACGAAGACGAAGGAGACGAAGCGGCAGAAACTCCTCAAATCGCAAATGACATTGATTCCGTTGTGAATGAGGTCTATGGCGACGATGAGGAAGGTGAAGCTACTTTATATACCGTAACCGCTACTCCCGGAGAAGGATATGAGGTTATCCTTCCCGAAGCGAATGATAGCAAAGCCGAACAGGGCAAAGCCTATACTTTTACGGTAAACGCAAAGGATTATTATGAGATTACATCCGTAAAATATACTGTTGACGGGGACCAACTTGAGCAAGAAGTAGATCTCACTGTTGAAAACGCAAAAAGTGGTACGTATACGATCCCTGCAGATCATGTCACGGGCAATATCACTATCAACGTAGTGGCAGCCAAGATAAAGCATACTGTTACCGCTGATTACCCTGAGGAGGATGTGACGATCACGTCCGATCAGGCAAATATAACAGAGAGCAATACTGCTGTTGAAGACGTGGCAGAAGGACAGGAACTTAAGTTCACCGTAGAGCTGAAACCGGACGTGAAGGGTTATATCAGCAAGGTTACTTATAAGGTCGAAGGAAGTAACGAGGTGGATGTGACAAGTAAAGTCACGGATGGAACAGGCGAGTTCACAATCAGTGCCGAAGAATTCAAGGGCAATGTCACCATCACCGTAAAGACGGTTCATACATATGATGTTACTTTCGACCAAACACATTTGGCGGCAGTTACGGACATCAAGGTAGACAATAAGCCTTATGATCCGGCTAAATATTCTGCGGAAGAGGATGCAGCGACTCCTTGGAAAGTCTCGGCCCAGAAAGGCCAGAAGGTGACCTTTAAGGTAACGCCTGCGGATTTCTATAAAGTAACGGGAGTCAAGGACGATAATGGTAACTCCCTGAAGGTTTCTAGTGGTGCATACACCTATACGGTCGGAGAGGCGGATGCTAAGTTGACGGCTGTAACAGAGCTTGACTCGAAGCAGCTCTATTCACTGGGCTTGACGATAAACGGCGATCCGGGTTCAGCCACTGTTGCGTTAGCTATGCCTGAAGTCGAAGGTGCAGAAGGCGGCCAAAAGGTCGAGGACTTGGATAAAGACTTGAACGAGGACGGCATGCCGGATGCATTAGTTGTCGGCAAGAACCTTTTGACAGCTAATAAAGAGATTCTGGTAACTGTTACCGCTGCAGACGGCTACGTGTTTGCCGGGGATAAAGTGAAACTTAGTCTGGGTACTCTGGGTGAAATCACTCCGGAGGAGCCTGTTGAAGGATCCGATGGGCGCACACTTACATATAAACTTACATTTAAGCAGGTAAACAAGCCCCATACACTGACAGTGTCAACCGAGCTGAAGGGTCTTGAGGGAGGCACCACAGTCGAGTTTGACGGCGCTGATGCTCCCAATACAAAGGTTAGCGCAGTGATGGTTGACGGCAAAGCTGTTCCGGTCGGTGAAGACGGGAAGTATACAGTTGCGGAAAACGCTAAGAAATTTGATTTCACGCTCGTTACGACCGGATCTTATAAGGTGTACCGCGTTACCGATTCGAATAGCAAATGGATTGAGCCCGCAGATGAGAAGCTTAACACCAAGAACAATACGATAACATATACATATTCCGTTCGTGCGGCTGATCTTAAAACTGAGGACGGCGGTGAGAAATTCACGATTAAGGAAGAGAAGGATCAGAAGAGTTTTAGCTTCACGCAAAAGGGTAACGGCGATGTGGCTGATGTGGTTGTGAGCACCAACGGTCAGGCAACTGAGGCCCTGACGTTTGACCGCGGCACGGTTGTGACTGTTGCAGTGAAGGCTAAAGATAACAACAAGCTTGTGTCAGTAGAAGTAGAGACAGGCGAAACAACCATAAAGCCGGCAATCAGCGGCAATAAGACCGAGTTCACGGTTACGTTGTTTGAGGATGCTTCGTATACCGTTATAAACGAGGCCTTATACAATCCGTCTGCGTTGAGCGTATACGACGGTGATTCCTTGACTCCTGTCAAGAATGTATACAACGTAAGCTACGACGGTAAATATTCCGCAAGCGTTGCTAAAGGTTTAACCTCTGCAAGGCTTTCTAAGGTTGAAGTACTTGATAAAACTTTGAAGCCAATAGCAGGTACAGACGTTGGAACTGTTGATGAAGACGGTGTGACGGCAGTCATTAATCTGAAGAATGCTGTCGATGAAGACGGCGCCAGCACAGTAGCCGGGCTGACCAATGTCATTGTCAGACTGTATGAGAGAATTGTGGATGACGAAAAAGTCATAGCCACTTACACCTTAAATGTATCCAAAGAAATTACGAAGATAACGCTTGCAGATTCAGCATCTCAGGCAATTGATACCACTAAGAGCTACAAGATCTCAACAGACGGTGAGCTTGGCAAACTGACATGTTCAGTACCTGAAGAGCAGAAGAATGTAGTTAAAGATGTTGAAATCGACGCAGCTAAAGGTTTATTATGGATCACCACCGGTCTGACTGTAGGTGAGGCAAAAGTAACAGTCAAGGCAGGTGAGGTTACAAAGGACATCACGATTAAGACAACACCGTTGATCGAAGATAATAAGACAGCGGCACCTAGCGTAAGTCTGAAATTAGCAAGCGATGTTTCCTTCGATCTCACGCTGGGATCCAAAGTGAGCGATTATGCCGATCAGGGTGAACTTTATTACGAAGTAACGGCAGTAGCCGACAAAAGTGTATCCTCAAATGAACTTCTTGATGATCAGAAAGAGCAAAAACTTAAGAGCGAAGTCGTTGAGTATATTAAGAGGAGCGCTGATTCTCAGGTTGCGACCATCTATGTAGGTAAAGATGGTGAGGCAACTCAGCTTGGTAAGGGCGGTGCATGTGCTTATACTGTGACCGTTGCACTCGTGCATGTAACAAAAGATGCCGAAGCGCCTACAGAAGATAGCATTGCTACACGTATCGTTAAGTATGGTGAGGAGAATAAGTCCGAGTCTCGAAGCAAGGCGAAGAAAGTTACTTGCAAGACTCAGAACCCTGCATATGAGACGGCACTGAAGCTGAAGAAAGGCGATACAACGACAGTCTACACCGGACAGGAAGAGGTTCGCGTTGCGACAGTTCAGTTCAGTAAGACGACCACATATGCGAAACTTGCAGGGGATCCTGTGGACATTACCTATAGTGGAGCTGAGGCATTACAAGGTCTTAAAGCAGTCGATGTTAACGGCAACATGATGATCGTAGCGACTGCAGCCACGACAACTAAAGTAGGTAAGCATACGATTCAGGTGACGGCGTCAGCACCTACGGGGACATACGCCTCCAAGGCAACGATTGTCATCAATGTGGTTAAAGGTATTGAAACATTAGAGGTAGGCGTTCCCAGCCTTAGCATATATAAGGCTCCTAAGAAAGCGGCAACGCTGAAGCCGACCTTGACTTTAAACAAAGGTTTGGATGCTCCTAAGAGCAAGAAGGTAACATGGTCTGTTGTGGACAAAGATGAAAATCCGATCACATCGGACGAGATGGTGAAGATTAACCCGAACAACGGAACCGTGACCGTAAATAAGAACTATACACTTTCAGTTGATCCTGATAAAAATACCTTCAAGATCAAGGTAACTGCAAAAGACTTTGCAGGTAACGAGAAGAGATCTGCCTACAGTGAACCAATCGTTATCACGAACCAAGGTCAGGATGTTAACACGGTTGGTATTGTAACATCCACTGAGGATGGTAAGTATCAAGTAATTGCTCTGCCGAACGAGAACGCCAAGATTCCGGTTGATCTTCAGGCAAGCGATATTCAGGGAGCTCGTGTGGTGGCATTCACCAGCGGTGCTGACCTTAAGAATCTTGAGTATGATAGTGAAGATGCATTAAACGCAGTTACTGTACCGGTAACCAACTTAACCTTCAGTTCCACCGGTAAGAAGAATGTAGCTGTTGACGCAAATAATGGAACTATTACGGTAACGAAGCCGGCGAATAAGGTTAAGTTTACCGCAACAGCAAATGACGGAAGCAAGGCAAAGAAAGAACTGCTGGTAAACGTTATCTATGACAAGACGATGTATACGCAGGGTGAGCAGGATGTGCAGAAAGATTTGGCACTGAACGTTTCATTGGGTAAGGTAACAAAGGCAGCGGATGATAAGACGAATTGGGAAAATGTTGAATTCACCCCATTCCATACCCTCGGTGAGACTAAAGAGGCTGATAATGTTTCCGAGACATTTGAAGGTTCGGCATCGTCCATACTGAAAGTACAGGTAATGGCCGGAGAAAAAGAATCTCAGGCACAAGATATGGAGACCGAAGCTGGCGACAAGTATACTTGGAAAGAAGTGCCTGCTTTTACGAACTATAAACTGTCCGTAACCGGCGGTAGTATTATCGAACAGTCAGGCAGCGTGGCATATATTGCGGCCAATAAGCATGAGGTAACGATTACGGTGACCGATAATGGCAGCCCGGAGAAGGTTAAGCCTTCACGTAAGTATACGCTGACCAATAGCGGAATACCGGCAACAACCACCGGATTATTTAAACCTACGGCAACAGTGGGCAACAAGCTTTATAAGACAGCGGCTGCCGAAGACCAGAAAGTTACCATCACTCTTGGTAATCTTGATAAGATACCGGCAGCAAGTGCTCGGAGTGAAGATGAGAAGCTGGTAGCTAAAGTGGAAGTTGACTTTGGTGCGGCTAAAGCTGCTAATCGGGATCAGCTCCTTAAATTCGAATCCTTGATGGAGAAGGAATTCTATGACATTGAGACGATCGACAATAAGAAGGGAAGCTTCACTATCAGATTTGCTCCTGCTGATAACGGGGAAAAAGTCGAGTTTGATCTTAGCAGCTATAAGCTGAAAGTAACAGTCTTCAAAGAGGGTAGTGATAAGCAGCCTACAGCGCTTTCACAGACGGTTGATGCTACCGTTAAAGTAGATAAAACCAAAACATTTACATACAAACCTACGACATCCTATACGATTTACACCAAGGAAGGCGGAGCGGTACTGGGCGGTAAGCCGAACCTTAAGGAAGGCGAATACACGGTTACATTCGATAAATTATTGAATGATAATGTCAATGGTAAGGTTAAGGGTGAGAAGAATAAGTTTGCAGAAACATTCGAGATCAAGAATGGTAAGCTTATGCTTCAGGCAGGGATTAATCCTGACAATGTTAATTCCAATGATCTGAAAGGATACCTTGTGTACACCACAAAGACCGAAAAGAGCTACTATAATGGTCCTGAAACGAAGAATACCGTTAAGATTACCGTTAAGATCAACACATCCAAGGCTGCAGCTAAGTACACAGTAGCCACAACACCGCAGATCGAGATCGCTAACGATTCTGATGTTACATTTGCGGTACAGGCAAACAAGAGTGATACCAATATCGCATATGCTATGTACAACGGCACTGATGGGAAATGGGAAGCGGCGGCTGAAGCGAATAAAGTTAAGCTGACGACAAAGATTGAATTACCGAAAACCGGATCTTATAGTGTAAAACTGCTGATCGTGCCGGAAGACAGCTTATATAAAGATATTGTCGCTAAGGCTCAGGCTGGTGAAGGCAGTGACATGACATATGCAGATGCTATGAAGAAATACGGCATCGCGATCACGGTGTCCGTTAAGGCTGTCGATTCGATGGGTGGTCTTAACACTGCTGAGGCAAAACTTGTGAAGTGGCTTGGAGAGCTGCCGGGCAAGAAGCCTACATGGCTTAGGAACGATTTGGATCGCGAAACGCTGGGTCAAAAGATTCAAAATGCACAAGACGAGATCTTTGGCAAAAATAGCGGTATTATGGTTTCGGTAGAGGCAGAGGACTACCAACCTACTAAAGCTACAGTGGCTCAAGCAGGATCGATTGAAGGCAAAATTAAATTATACTACTTCCAACAAGAGGATGGAGCATCTAAAACCGTTGATTTCAGTCTTGTGGTTCCGGCAGGCGCTGTCACAGGCCAGGAGGCCCTGAATGCAATTGAGGCGGATGATACTGTAAAGAAAATCACTGTTATGAATGAGGATCTGAGCGACGATACGAAGAAGGCAGCAAAGGAACAGGAGATTCTTAAGGCTGCACAGGCTGCAATTGGCGGTGATGATTATAATGTGGTTACAGTAAAGGAAGGCGAGGGCACTGAAGACGGGCACTTGAAGGCTAAGGAGGGTAATCAACAGGCAACTATTACTCTCGTGGTTACGGAAAAAGGTTCTGAGTTAACTTCGTATGCTCCGATTGATTTCACAATCACCGATGCTAGTGCGGATTAATATCATCCGAAACTACCACATCTGATAAGCACATCCGATGTGCGAAGCAAAGCAATAATAAGAAGGACGTCCCTAAAGCCATAACATGGCGGAAGGGGCGTCCCTTTTTTCATTACTTGCGTTTTTTATTTGTACTGCTTCTCGGGGCTCTTACAGCTTCCGGAGGTATTCTGAACTCCTTTAATCGGCATCCCCTGCCTGTTCCGGATGGAACGGTATGTTATTCTGTTTAAGAAGCAGTTTTAGATATTCGTTCTCAGAAGAAAGCAGCTTTTTGTCCTGAGTCAACTGCTTATTGTCAGAAGACAGCCTGTCGATCTTCGGCTGATAATACTCATCC
>JAFLTD010000079.1:0-5113 GCA_022510625.1 Lachnospiraceae bacterium | reverse complement strand
GCCTGTCCGCCAGCTCCCCGTTCCACACCCTGTCCGTCAGGAAATGCAGATACAGATTCTCCTCCGGCGGCAATTCTTTTGTAACGATAATCTGTGTACTAAATGTCTCTTTATTGATATAATATACTCCCGGAGCGATTTTTTCAATATCTAAATTTCGTTCATCGTGTAAATGTTTCATCAGTTTTCTCGGATAATGAAGGCTTAAGAACGACAGGCTTACGTCCAGACATGAATACCGGTCTTTTTCTCCTGTTTGGTCGATCAGCAGCCCGGCATAGCCGACAGTCTTGTAGTATGCATCCGTGCCCAGTGTGGAACCTATGCCCTTGATCTCAAACAGGTTGAAGCTTTTAAAGATACGCGCAATGTTCTTGGGGATCCTCTGATTCGTCAGTTTCTTAATGACAAGAAGGTCGATGCGGTAGTAGTTTTTACCAAGGACATACTCTTCCGTGTATTCCAGGATATCGGAATAGTCACGCAGCTCAATCTGAATAGCGCAGGAAGCGGCCTCGTGCCAGTTGACGCGGTTGCATTTAACAGACATAAAGGAATCCTTTCATAACAGACAGACCAACAGGCCCGGTACGATGCCGGAGGATCCCGACAGACAGTCGATGGATTCCCTGCGGCAGAGAACAATGAATGCTTTAGACATAACAGAAGATATACAGTGTTCTAATGAACGATATATATCATCAGATAAAGATTTTATACCACATATGTAAGCGTAAAGCAAATGATTTTACGATATTGCATATAGAAAAAAGATGGCTCTGATCGGCGGAACAAAAGGTACGAAACACAATATATGGGCTGCCCAAAGTATGCTTTGCAGATTGAACACAACATACTGTATTGTACAGTTTGACAAAGCGTTCACGTCCGCTTTTCATGATAAATTAAGAATAGAAATGCATTCCTTATTGCTTTATAATAATAAATATCGCCGGTGTTAGGGAATTATATATCTTAAACTTATATAATCGGATTTGTGGAATAGGTGGTATAGATGGAAAAAGCATTATTGGTAGGTGTAAATTTAAATGACGGTGAAGATTATCTGCTTTCGTTAGAGGAGCTTGGCGCGTTGGCGCAGGCCTGTGATATGGAAGTCGTATGTGAAGTGGATCAGACGCTTCCGGCAGTAAATAAAGCTTTCTATATCGGCACGGGCAAGGTGGATGAGGTTAAAGACCTTGCACAAGATTGTGACGCGGATGTCATAATTTTTGATAATTCTCTCTCACCGATGCAGCTTCGCAACTTGCAGGAGCGCCTTGAGAAACCGATACTGGACAGAAGTACATTAATTCTTGATATTTTTGCACAGCGGGCAAGAACGCGGGAGGCGAAATTGCAGGTCGAGGTGGCGAGATTACAATACATGCTGCCGAGACTGGTAGGGCTTCATGCGGCGCTCAGCCGTCAGGGCGGCGGCACCGGCTCCTTAAGCAACAGGGGTGCCGGCGAGACGAAACTGGAACTGGACAGGCGTGTGTTGGAGCGCCGTCTGACGGAACTTCGCAGAGAATTAAAAGAGGTTGGCGCTGAGCGGATGACACAGCGTAAACGGCGGGCCGGTTCGGGCATACCCCGTGTCGCTCTGGTGGGATATACCAATGCAGGTAAGTCCACGCTGATGAATGCGATGCTTGATCTATACGGGAGCGACGAGATTGACGTGGAGCAGAAGAAAGTCATGGAGAAGGACATGCTTTTCGCCACGCTGGACACTACCGTGCGGAAGATTGAGCCGGAGAATCATCACGCCTTTCTTCTGTCAGACACCGTCGGGTTCATTCATAAACTGCCCCACAATCTGGTGGAGGCGTTTCATTCCACGCTGGAGGAGGCAAAGGAAGCCGACATTCTATTGCAAGTGGTAGATTACAGCGACCCACACTATAGGGAGCAGATTGCGGTCACGAACCGTACTCTGAAAGAGTTGGGTGCTGATCATATTCCGATGCTCTATATTTACAATAAGTCAGACCTTGTTTCACCCGATGAAATACCGGGACTCGCGGGTATGACACCGGAACGAATACGAGAACACCTGCCGATTATGACAGAGAACAGTATCTATCTGTCAGCCAAGGAACGAATCGGTATGGAAGAGCTGATTCGCCTGATTGAGAAGAAACTGTCCGGCGGATACAAAGAGTGCATGCTTCTTATCCCCTACACAGACGGACGGGCTATCTCTTATCTTAATGAGAACGCAGTTGTGTATGAGACAGAGTATCTGGAAGAAGGCGTGCAGCTGAGGGTGAATTGTCGCGAACAAGACTATCGGTATTATGAGAAGTATTTACTATAGTAGGGTGGATTGATATGCCCAAAGTAATTTGCCATTGTAAATGATATAGAAACCTGTTGACAATCTGAACGAGAAGATTATCGCAGCCCGAGCAGAGGATGATTTCTAAAGGAGCCCCTCGGAAAGCGCCAGCACTTAGCGAGGTTTTTCACGAGCTTAGTGTCTGCTGCGCTTGAGGCGGAGCGAGAGCGCGGCGACGTAGAAATCATCCTCTGTTCGGGCGTAATACATAACTGTCCATATTGCACCAAAAATATTTATCCTATATAATAAGACATGAAGTTATACTAAGACATCAAAGAACGATGTCTAAGTATAACTAAGTTATGTCTGGAAGAATGCAAAAAGCATACATTCTTCCATGATACTGTATACAGAAAGCGAGGAATCACAATGATAAAGTTACTGGAAAGCGGCGCATATCTCATAAACGGAACCGAACTTATTCCCGACGGAGCGGATGCCGCGGCACAGATTAAGAATAAGACCGGACGAGAGATAACCAAATCCGAAGCTGCACAAAATACCATGGCATACGGTATTTTGCAGGCGCATAATACCTCCGGGAATATGGAGAAGCTCAAGATCAAATTTGATAAACTGACTTCCCATGATATAACCTTCGTGGGCATCATCCAGACGGCGAGGGCTTCGGGACTGAAGAAATTTCCGATTCCCTATGTACTGACTAACTGCCACAATTCCCTGTGTGCGGTGGGCGGTACGATCAATGAAGATGACCACATGTTTGGACTGACCTGTGCGAAGAAGTACGGCGGTGTCTATGTACCCCCTCATCAGGCGGTCATCCATCAGTATGCGAGAGAGATGCTTGCCGGCGGCGGCAGGATGATCTTGGGTTCCGACTCCCATACCCGCTACGGCGCACTCGGCACGATGGCGATGGGCGAGGGCGGTCCGGAACTGGTTAAACAGTTGCTGTCACAGACATACGACATCAATATGCCGGGTGTTGTGGGCGTGTATCTGACGGGTGCGCCGGTACAAGGCGTAGGACCTCAGGACGTGGCGCTCGCCATCATCGGTGCGGTGTTCGACAACGGCTATGTGAAGAATAAGGTGATGGAGTTCGTAGGACCCGGTGTGGCATCGTTGAGCGCTGATTTCCGTATCGGGATTGATGTGATGACCACGGAGACCACATGCCTGTCCTCCATCTGGCAGACGGACGAGCAGATCAAAGAGTTTTACGATATCCACGGCAGGGTAGAAGAGTATAAAGAGCTGAAGCCGGGAGAGGCAGCGTACTATGACGGCATGATTACGGTAGACCTTTCCGAGATCAGACCGATGATCGCCATGCCTTTCCACCCCAGCAATACATATACCATCGATGAGGTCAACGCGAACCTTAAGGATGTTCTTCACGATGTGGAGGAGCGCGCGAAGGTCAGCCTGGACGACGCGGTTCCCTACTCTCTGCAGGACAAGATTGTAAACGGTAAATTCATGGTAGATCAAGGTATCATCGCAGGATGTGCGGGCGGCGGTTTCGAGAATATCTGTGCTGCAGCGGATATTTTGAATGGCTCCTACATCGGTGCGGACGGCTTTACATTGAGTGTTTACCCTGCTTCCATGCCTGTATATATGGAACTGATTAAGAACGGATGCGCGGCGACGATTCTGGAGACGGGTGCGGTCTTAAAGACAGCATTCTGCGGACCCTGTTTCGGTGCGGGTGACACGCCTGCCAACAATGCGTTCAGCATCCGCCATTCCACGAGAAACTTCCCCAACAGAGAAGGCTCCAAGCTGCAGAACGGACAGATCTCTTCCGTGGCACTTATGGATGCGCGGTCTATTGCGGCAACCGCTGCCAACAAGGGCGTGCTCACACCGGCGACGGAATTTGACGGCGAGATCGGCAAATATAAGTACCACTTTGATGCAAACATATACAAGAACCGCGTGTTTGATTCCAAGGGCGTGGCGGACGAGAGTGTGGAGATCCGGTTCGGACCTAATATCAAGGACTGGCCCGCTATGGGAGAGCTGCCGGACAACCTTGTGCTTCGTGTCGTATCAGAGATACATGATCCGGTTACAACGACGGACGAATTGATTCCTTCCGGTGAGACTTCATCTTACCGTTCCAATCCTCTGGGCTTGGCAGAGTTTGCATTATCCAGAAAAGACCCTGAGTATGTGGGACGTGCGAAGGATATTCAGCGGGCGGAGAAAGCGAGAATGCAGGGCGAGCATCCCTGCCATGTGCATCCGGACGTGAAGCCGGTAATGGGTGTGATCAAGAAGACTTTTGCGGATGCCAACCACGAGAATACAGGCTTCGGCTCCACGATTTTCGCGGTGAAGCCGGGTGACGGTTCCGCCAGGGAGCAGGCGGCAAGCTGCCAGAAAGTGCTGGGCGGATGGGCTAACATCGCCAATGAGTACGCGACCAAGCGCTATCGTTCCAACCTGATCAACTGGGGTATGCTCCCGTTCCTGATCGCGGAAGGTGAGCTGCCTTTTAAGAATTTGGATTACCTGTTCTTACCCGACATTAAAAAGGCTGTGGAGGAGAAAACGGAAGTGATCAAAGCCTACAAGGTATCCGTGGAGGAAGATAAGCTCGTGGCATTTGAACTGCGGTTGGGTGAGCTGACGGACGAGGAGAGACAGATTATCCTGAAAGGATGCCTGATCAATTATAACAGAGTGGACTAAACTAATCGGATGAAGCAGTCGATATATAAGGTACAAGGGATGGTTGCTCTTGGCCAGACGATTGTTTCTTGAATCTGAATGATGTACAGACCATGG
>JAFLTD010000078.1 GCA_022510625.1 Lachnospiraceae bacterium | reverse complement strand
GAGCACAGCGGATATTCCGTATTTACCGGTGTAGGTGAGCGTACCAGAGAGGGTAATGACCTGTACCACGAGATGGAAGAATCAGGCGTTATTGATAAGACGACCATGGTATTCGGACAGATGAACGAGCCGCCGGGAGCCAGAATGAGAGTAGGTCTGACCGGTCTTACGATGGCAGAGTATTTCCGTGATAAAGGCGGAAAGGATGTGTTGTTGTTCATCGACAATATCTTCCGTTTTACACAGGCGGGTTCCGAGGTGTCCGCATTGCTTGGACGTATGCCTTCCGCCGTTGGTTACCAGCCTACATTACAGACGGAGATGGGTATTTTGCAGGAGCGTATCACTTCCACGAAGAGTGGTTCCATCACATCCGTTCAGGCAGTATATGTGCCTGCGGATGACTTGACCGACCCGGCTCCGGCGACGACATTCGCCCACTTGGATGCGACGACAACTCTTTCACGTTCCATCGCCGAATTGGGTATCTATCCGGCGGTTGACCCGTTGGATTCCACATCCAGAATTCTCGACCCGAGAATTGTCGGACAGGAGCACTATGAAGTTGCCAGAGGCGTACAGGAGATTCTGCAGAGATACAAAGAATTGCAGGATATCATTGCGATTCTCGGTATGGATGAGCTTTCCGACGAGGATAAGCTGGTTGTTTCCCGTGCAAGAAGAGTACAGAGATTCTTGTCTCAGCCTTTCTTCGTTGCCGGACAGTTTACCGGACTGGAAGGTAAATATGTACCGATTTCCGAGACGATCCGCGGATTCAAGGAGATTCTGGAAGGTAAGCACGATGAGATTCCGGAGAGCTATTTCCTGAACGCGGGAAGTATAGACGATGTAGTCGCTCGGACAAAATGATATGATGGTACATTGTAGGGAGTAAATAGTGTATGGCTGATGATAACAGAAATTTTATATTAAAAATCATTACACCGGACAGAGTCTTCTATGAAGAAGAGGTGTCCATGGTGGAGTTTAATACGGTGGAAGGTGAGGTCGGCATCTATAAGGACCACATTCCGATGACGATGATCATTGCCCCCGGTATTTTGACAATCACCAGAGGAGACGAGGTGAAGGAGGCTGCACTGCATGCCGGATTCACCGAGGTTCTGCCGGATCAAGTTACTATTCTCGCCGAAATCATAGAGTGGCCATCGGAGATTGATGTAGCTCGTGCCGAGGAAGCAAAGTCACGTGCCGAGGAGAGGATTAGAGAACATGCTCCGGGAACGGATATGAACAGAGCAGAGTTGGCTTTGAAACGTGCCGTGGCCAGAATTGAGAGTGTTCGGTTATAGTGCAAGAGGGGTGGGTTCACAATCCACCCCTTTTTTTCATATGATAGGATAAAAGCCAGAGAGTTGGTATGGTATGAATCAATCCAGAATCTTGCCGTTCTATATGGCATATCCGCTTCCGTTGTACTATCAGCAGGAAGACAGTGTCACGAGGGATTTGGAATATTTACAGCAGATGTATCCGGTACAGGCTAAGAAATATCAGAAGATCATAGCAGAGTCGTTGGATCTTATTGACTATGAAGGCAGTATGATTTATGATGAGTATCCGGACAAATGGCAGATTTACAGATTGACGCAGATGATCGTAGATAAAATCAAAAAAACGGAGGATGAGTTATCCGATACGGACTTAGAATGGTTGACAGAGTTTATTCAGGTGCTTTTGTCTTATGAAATCTATAAAAAGCGTCATTTCAACAGTAACGGAATCTTAAAATTTTAGTTGTGGTTTTACTCCAATCTTATTACAATAAAGACAGAGTGTTAGAACCCCGGAGGATAAACGCTTCAGAATGAGGTAAAAGATGCAGGAACAGCTTACAGAACTTTTACAGGAGACCGTGGATGATGCGCTCTATCAGATCATCCTCAGCAATCCCAGAGAAAAGGACAAAGCATTTAAAATAAAAATACGACCTGTTATGATAAAGGGCGCAATTCTTTTTCAGGAAACGCTCTATGAAGGTACGAAGGTGTTTCATGACAATTTATCGCGCGAAGCCGCCATCGAAAGAATAGAAGAATCGCTTGCACGGGATTTTAAACAGTGTGAGATAGAGCATAAATGCCGTAAGGCAGTGATCCTGGTCAGTAAAAAGGGAAAGATCACAATCAAGACAAAGCGGACAGAAAATATCGGAAAGGAATCGGAAACGGACAGAAAAATGCAGCTGGCCCACAACAGAGTCAAGCAGTATATTCTGGAAGAAGGTATTCCGGTTCCGTTTCTGGTAGATTTAGGCGTACAGACAGGAGAGGGTCAAATTGTCCGTTCGCGGTATGACAAGTTTAAACAGATCAATCGATTTCTGGAATTTATTGCGGATATTTTGCCCACACTCTCAAGGGAGAGAACTTTACACATTATAGATTTTGGGTGCGGTAAATCATATCTGACTTTTGCCATGTACTATTATCTTCATGACATGAAGGGATATGATGTGGAGATCACGGGATTAGATCTGAAGGAAGACGTGATTATAGGCTGCAATGAATTGAGCAGGAAATACGGTTACAAGAAACTGCGCTTTATCAAGGGCGATATTGCGGAATATGCGGGACAGGATGTGGTAGATATGGTCGTGACGCTGCATGCGTGTGATACAGCTACGGACTATGCGCTCTCCAAAGCTGTCAAATGGGGTGCGAAAGTGATCCTGTCGGTTCCGTGCTGTCAGCATGAGGTGAATGGGCAGATTCACAATGAGCAACTGTCATCACTTCTCAAATACGGTATCATCAAGGAGAGAATGTCGGCGCTTGTCACGGATGCCGTCCGTGCCAATTTGCTTGAGGCGGAAGGATATGAGACAAGCATTCTGGAATTTATCGATATGGAGCATACACCGAAGAATTTGCTGATACGTGCAGTCAAGAGGGACCATATTCACGAATCCGGTCTGCAGGAAGCCAGGAAGACTGTTGACGAAGTTACACAGTTTTTGAATATTGCACCAACCCTGCAGAAGTTATTATAAAGAGGTTACAATGAAAAAGGCAATCATAAAAGGGATTTTGCTTGGCATTATCTTTATGGCGGCATTAACGCTGATCAGTAAGATAATGAATCAGGGCAATACCGATATGACAACTGAAATGAGTGAGGCCTCCTATCCTATTGTGTCTATGTTCACGGAAGGACACCGTATTAACAGTCTGCACGGATACTCGGAGATCATGGACAGCGCACACCTGCGGGATACGATTCAGCCGGTCGGTAGTGACAGAAAGATGGAAGTGCGGCTGAACACCTATGGAAAGAGGATTAGCCACATTGCTTTCGAGGTGAGAAGCCTCGATGGAGACCGGTTGGTGGAAAGCACTGAAGTAGAAGAGTATGAGCAGAATGATACGGCGATAGACTTCAGTATTACATTAAAAGATTTAATTGAGTACGACACGGAGTACATGCTTATATTTCTGATTACACCGGAGGCGAGTGAGGCGGTGCGCTATTATACGCGCATTGTGCTGAGCGATTCTATGCATGTACGGGAGAAGCTGGATTATATTGTAGACTTCCATGAGCGTACCTTTGATAAAGAGGCGGCAGTGGAATTGACTAAGTATCTGGAATCCAATTCGGAAGGGGATAATTCCACTTTCCATAAAGTGACGATTCACAGCAGTTTCAACCAGATTACATGGGGGGATTTGGCGGTCAACAGAGTGACGGAACCTGATATTGTCATTAAAGAGTTGACGGAGCAGACCGGTTCTTTCCGCATGGAATATCTGGCATCCGTTCGGGAAGGCAGGGAAACCAACTATTACAGGGTCGCAGAGTACTATCGTATCAGGTACACGCCCGACAGAATATATCTGCTGGACTTTGAGCGTGAGATGGATCAGATTTTTGATGAAGAGGCAAATGTCTGTATCAATGATAAGATTGTCTTGGGCATTACCGGGGATGAGGTCAATCTGGTGGAGAGTGACGGCGGCAATGTGTTTGCTTTTAACGTGACCGACAAACTGTACAGCTACAATGTAACGGATAATAAGCTGATCAGATTGTTTAGTTTCTACGGCAACACGGAAGGGTTGTTGGATGCAAGAGATGCGTATAATCATCACAACATTCAGATTCTGTCCGTGGATGAGACAGGCAATGTGGTATTTCTCGTGTACGGTTATATGAACCGCGGGCGTCATGAGGGTGAAGTGGGTGTGGTAGTTTACCACTATAACAGCATGACAAACACTGTAGAAGAATTAATCTATATTCCTTATGACAAGTCATATGAACTGTTGGCGACGGATATGGAGAGGCTGTCCTATGTGAATAAAGAAGGTATATACTATTTCATATTGGAGGGCAGCGTGTATGCGGTTGACTTGGAGTCTCAGGACTATCAGATCGTGGTTTCGGGATTACGGGAGGACGGATATCATGTGTCGGATTCCAATAAAATGCTTGTGTGGCAGGAGGGGGACGATCTCTATGCCAGCGGAAGCCTGATGCTTATGAATCTGAGCACACAGCGCAAGACAGTCATTCGTGCCGGTTCGGGTGAATATATTTCTGTACTCGGATTTATGGATGAGGATTTAATCTATGGGCTGACAAAGCGAAGGGATATTGTGGTGAACAATGCAGGAATCACTACATTTCCCATGTACTGTGTCAAAATTCAGGGTGATGACGGCGGGGTGTTGAAGACCTACTCAAAAGATAATGTATATGTGGTCGACAGTGCTATTGAAGAGAATCAGATCACGCTGTCCAGAGTAGTCTGGAATGAAGATAATGAAAGCTATGAGTCTACGACGGATGATCAGATTATGAGTACCGAACAGGTTAAGTCGGGAAGCAATACTATCAGTTATGTTATCACCGAGAATTATGAGAAGATCTGTGAAGTTGTGGTAAAGAATGAAATAGACAGCAAAGGATTGAAGCATTTATCGCCGAAGGAAGTGCTGTTTGAGGGAAAGCGTGAAATAGGTATATCGGAACCTGAAAAGATAGAGGCACGCTATTATGTGTACGGTAAGAACGGTATAGAGGGTGTCTATGTCAACGCGGGCAAAGCAGTTGACCTCGCATACAGAATATCGGGAGTCGTGGTGGACGATGACGGAGAATATATTTGGAGGCGGGTAACCAGAAGTACCAGAAATCAGATCATGGCAATTACGGAAGATGAGATGTCGGAGACGAGGAGTTCACTGGCTGTCTGTCTGGACACTGTATTGAAGTTTGAAGGCATATCCAGAAATACAGAGCGGTTGTTAAACAGGGGAGAGTCCGTATTTTCCATTCTTGGTTCAGATCTGCAGACTTATACTATACTTGATCTGTCCGGGTGCAGCCTGGACTCTGTCCTGTACTATGTCAACATGGATATTCCGGTACTGGCGCTGTTGGATGACGGCAACGCTGTACTGATAGTTGGATTTAACGAGTTGAATATCGTTGTGATGGATCCGATGACAGGCACGCTGTATAAAAAAGGCATGAACGATTCGACGGAGTGGTTGAATGAAAACGGAAACCGCTTTATAACTTATGTGAGAAAAGAATAATTAATGTCTTGTGTTGCGGAGAGCATGAAGAGCACCTTACTGTAAGAGGAGAAAAAATGATTGACGGCAGCGCGGTAATTTTTGATATGGACGGGGTCATATTTGACAGTGAACGCCTGGTATTGGATTGCTGGGAGAAGATAGGTGCAAAATACCATCTGGAAGGAATGCGCGAGGCGTTTCTGCCATGTATAGGAACGAATGATGTAAGGACAAGGGAGATTGTTCTGGAGCATTATGGCAAAGATTTCCCCTATGATGAATTCCGCAGGGAATCCTCTCAATTATACCACAGTATTGTTGATCAGGGCGGACTGCCTGTAAAGACGGGCGTGTTGGAATTGTTGTCATATCTGACGGAGAGGAATATTCCGATTGCCGTCGCTTCTTCCACTCGGCTGGAAGTCGTGACGCAGGAATTAAAGCAGGCGGGATTGCACGAATTCTTCAGTGTCGTAATGGGCGGTGACCAGCTCAAGCGAAGCAAGCCGGAACCCGATATCTACCTGATGACGTGTGACCGGCTGGGTGTCCGACCTACATATGCGTATGCCATTGAAGATTCCTATAACGGCATTCGTTCGGCGTACAGTGCCGGGATGAAACCAATCATGGTTCCCGACATGCTTCCGCCGACGGAAGAAATGAGAGAGAAGAGTGTGATTGTGTTGGAGGATTTATTGCGGGTTAAAGTATGGTTTATGGCGCAATAAGCCTGATTTAGCGGAATGGAAACCGCAGGTTGCGCCTTTGCTCCGGCGTGAGCAACCGATATTTCCCGGGTTGGAAAGTAAAAGTTATGGCGAAAGCCACTTCTTTTTATTATGATTGCCTTATACGAATTTGAGTGGAAGCGTTCAGATATAAGTGCTTCAGAACGGAGGAATCAATGAATCTTGAAATTGCAAACAGACTGGTGGCGCTGCGCAAGGAAAACAATTTATCGCAGGAAGCGTTGGCGGAGAAGCTGGGAATCAGCAGACAGGCGGTCAGTAAATGGGAACGTGCGGAGGCCTCTCCCGATACGGACAACCTGATCGCGCTGGCAAAACTGTACCATATATCATTGGATGACCTGCTGAAAATACATGAGGATGAGGAAGAAATCTCGAATGATCCGGTGGAAGTGACAGAGGAAGCGCAAGACGATCATGCAGAAACGGAGCAGACGACATCATATGCAGAAGATGAAGGCGATAGTGTCCATGTAGGTTTCGACGGTGTTCATGTCAAAGATAAGGACGGAGAGGTTCACGTGAGCTGGCGTGGGATTCATGTACATGATAAGAAAAATGAGAATGAAGTACATATTGATAAAGACGGTATCCGCGTGAGCGGTGATGAGGCAGGCGGTCATATCTTCTCGCACGGCAAGGATGCGGAACTGCCCCTCGGATTGCTCGCTATTATTGGTTATATTGTGATAGGGGCCTGCTTTGATCTATGGCATCCGGGATGGCTGATATTCTTTCTTATACCGATTATCAGTACCTTTATTCACGCAGTTCGCATGCGCAATGCGGATCTGTTTGCCTATCCGGTGTTGGCAGCGCTGGTATTCTTATATATCGGATTGGTACATGAAATCTGGCATCCGACGTGGGTCGTATTCCTGACGATTCCGGTGTATTATTCCTTAACGGGATATATCAGGCGGACACGCACGAAGGATGCGAAGGAGGATCAAAGTGATATGTAGTCAATCGGCCGCAAATATTTTGCGGCTGTATTTCTGAAGTGCAAAAAGCAGAATCATGCCGAGAATACCGCATGAAATCAGTTCTCCCGCACCAACGGTCAGACAGTAGTATCCGAAACACTGTAATACGGATAATTCTTCAATCAGTAGTCCGTAGCCGTATATCAGCACAAGGGGTACAATGATCATATTAGAGACGATCGGGCAGATGGGGGCACACCATTTCCATCTGCGGAGGGCGTATGTGCCAAGCGCTCCGAGCAGTGTAGCGATACTGCCGAAGATAATATCGGGCAGTGCACAGCCTGTCAGGATATTGCTGAGTAAACAGCCGACAAACAGGCCGGGTATGGCGGCGGGGGTGAAATAAGGCAGAATGGTGAGTGCCTCGGAGAAACGAACTTGCACGGCATAATTGGCAAGTCCGAATGCGTTGGCGATAAATGTAAGCACAACGTAGATGGCGGCAATCATAGCCGCCTGAGTGAGAAATAAAACTTTTTTGTTTTTCATATTAAATTGTCTCCTTTAGTTTTGTTTTACGTGAGGAAGGTCTCGAACTCACGGTATAGATTTGCAGGAAATTCCGTATTTATGGGATTTCCTGCGATTCGTAGTATAGCATCATATGGGGTGAAAAGCAAGACATACCTCCATATATCAGAAGTTATTTCCGTTCCATCCCCATTTATCTGTGGGGAAGTAGGAGACATAGATTCGGTCCGGGGAGATAGATAACTCGCGCTCGAAGAGAGAAGACAATTTTGCGGTCATCTGACCGGCTCCGGCAGGCGATGGCGTGCCAAAGGTCTTTACCTCGATGTAGGCGATATCGGCCGTACTTCCCCGGAATGAGAGGCTGGCATTGTCTTCGTAGCCGGTCATGACCCAACTTTCACCTTTGCCCAGACATTCGCTTGCAATGTTACAGATCTCTGCGGTCAGAGTTTCTTTTTTGGAGTCGCTTAAAGCGGCAGTTGTTTTTGTGTTAATAAATGGCATATAATTCTCCTCCTTCTGTTATTCCAATTCTCCTGCGTGATATCTTGCTATAATCGACTGAATACGCTCCACAGGATTCAGCAGGTCGCTGATGGAAGTGTCGTGGTTCAACGTGTCGATGATGTAAGCGATATATTTGCTCAGGTCACAGTCGATATACCATTCGCGGCTGAGTAACTCCGGCGTCTGATAAATCAGGTTTGTCGTCAATACCCTGTAGATCGTACCGTCAGCATATGCCTTGTCGAAACGATCCAGTCCTGCCGTGAAAAGACCGAAAGTGGAAAAAACAAAAATTCTGTTGGCCTTGCGTTCTCTTAATGCGGAGGCAACCTCCAGAACACTCTCACCGGAAGAGATCATGTCGTCGATGACGATCATGTCCTTGCCCTCGACGCTGGAGCCGAGGAACTCGTGTGCCACGATCGGGTTTCTGCCGTTTACGATCCGCGTGTAATCCCTTCTCTTATAGAACATACCCATATCGAGTCCGAGCACATTGGCTATATAGATGGCACGGCTCATACCGCCCTCATCGGGGCTGATTACCATCATGTGGTCGCTGTCCAGCTTTAGTCCCTTCACATGATTCAATAATCCTTTGATAAACTGGTATGCCGGCTGTACAGTCTCAAAACCGTGCAACGGAATTGCGTTTTGCACACGGGGATCATGGGCGTCGAAGGTAATGATGTTGTCAACTCCCATGCTTACCATTTCCTGCAGCGCCAGTGCACAGTCTAGAGATTCTCTCGCAGTTCTCTTATGCTGTCTGCTCTCATATAAGTAAGGCATGATGACGGTGATGCGTCTTGCCTTGCCGCCTACGGCAGCAATGATTCGCTTGAGATCCTGATAGTGATCATCGGGTGACATGTGATTCTCATGCCCGCAGAGAGAGTAGGTCAGGCTGTAGTTTGCCACATCTACCATAATATAGAGATCCGAACCCCGCACGGAATGTTTGATGACACCCTTGGCTTCGCCGGAACCGAATCTCGGCACATCCGCCTGCAGAATATAAGTATCTCGCTGATAACCGGAGAAGGCGAGAGAGTCCTTGTGTTCGCTCTCGCGTTCCGTTCTCCATTTTACGAGATAATAGTCAACTTTTTCGCCAAGCGATTTGCAGCCCTCCATCGGAATGATACCGAGGGAGCCTACCGGTATGGTTTCCAGATTTCTTTTTTCTTCGCGTCTGGTCATGAGAGAAACCTCACTTTCTGTTCATCAATCTTTTCTTGTACATGCGAATATCTTGTCCGGAAAGTTTGCAGATTTCATAATTGCTGGTTATGCGTGAGAAGATACGGTCAGAGTACCTGTTTCTTAATTCCTCCAATGACAGATTCGTGGAAATCACGGTCGCTTTTTTGCCCATGTGCCGTTCATTCAGCAAGGCAAAGAGCTGTGAAGTCACAAACTGATTGGTAAGTTCTGTGCCCAGATCATCTATAATGAGAAGATCACATTGATACAGATCGGCATACGTCTCGCGCAAGTCTTCTCTATTCTTATAGTCAAAGGAATTTTTGGATAATAGATCGAACAGACCGGTTGCACTGAAATAAATCACAGAATGTCCGCTCTCAATCAGCTCCTTTGCAACGCATCCGGATAGAAATGATTTCCCCGTACCCACTGTACCATAAAAAAACAGATTGTGGTAGTCGGAATTGAAATTTTTAATAAAATTTCGGCAGGTATTCACCGCGTTCTTAAAACGGGATAAGTCCTCACCCTCATAATATTCATAGGAAAGTGCATCAAAATTTTCGGTCTTAAGCATCTCGCGAATGTTGGACTGCTCGTAGAGAAGCGTGATCATCGCCTGCCTGAAACAGTGGCATTTCTGCCCGTCAACATACCCGGTATCCCTGCAGTCCGGACACTCGTAGACCGGTTCCAGATAATCCGGAGACAGCCCTGAATCTTCCAGGAGCTGAATCTTGCGTCCTGACAATTCTGCCAGAGAATCACGTAAATCCTCCATGGCATTGAGGTCGCCTGCGAGCATTTTCTTACCCTGTGCGACAGAGACGGCAGCCACTGCATCCTCCAGATCCCGATAGGCGGGTATATGGTCGTAAACATATGCCAGCTTTCGCTCTGCATCGCGTCTGCTTTTCAGTTGCTTCATCTCGTATTGATGAAGGATCATATCATATTGGGCATTTGTCAGTGACACTGTTGTGCTCCTTATTATTTGCTGTCATAATTATTTCCCGAGAAAGATTATATACCGAAGTTGTCAGTTGCTCAACAACTCCTGTTCCAAAGTCTCGAAGTCATATGTATTCTGTTTGAATTGGTTAAATTTATTGCTGACGGCAGGTTTGGATGCCCTGGTTTTCTGGTAATGTTCATCCAGAGACTGAATATCGTTCGCGTGGTGAACACCCGCCTTGTACCAGTTGTTCAGGATACTGTCGGCGTACTCGAAACGATGCTTATCCGTGGCGAGCACGGTACGTTCACAGGCGGCAAAAATAACATCTGTAGTAAACCCGTATTCCTTGGTCCAGCGCATGATATAAGAGACTTCTGTCTGAGTCGGAACGCTGTTCTTGCCGAGTGCTTTCATGATTTCATAGACAGACTTCTCGTATTTGTCAGCGAGACGGGCAGCCTGTTTGGGCGTAGTGATACCCTGCTGTGCCCAGCTGATTGCCACTTTTTCTATATAGCGGAGATCTTTCTTGTCGCGGTCCACACAGTACTGGATCAGATAGTCGATCAGATCCTCCGAGAATCCTAATTTGTCCGAGATGAAAAGTATTGTGCGGACCTCATTGGGACTCAATGTCTTCTTCAGATATTGCTCCGTAATAAAAAGAAGCCTGGATGTCGCCTCATCGGACTTGAATGCTTTCAATTCATCCAATGTATAATTGGGCTTTACATAGGTATTCTCTTTTGTGGAGATCGGTACGACAGATGCAAGCGGAGGTGCGGTCGTCACGGACACCGAAGGCACAGGCGCAGCCGCGGGTGCTATCGAGAACGGTGCAAAATCCATCAGATGAATGCCTGTGACATTCTTATTCTCATCATACTCCAACGCCAAAAGACGCTGCTTCTCCCAATATTTCAGGGCGCGCATGACATCCTTCTCGGTGTAATTGAATTTATCCGCAATATCGGAAATGCTGGTAGAAAGTCTTGCACTCATCATGCGGATCAAATATAGATATATCTTGAGCTGCGCATCATTGGCAGCTTCCATGTATTCATCGATAAAACGGTTTGAAATAACCGTAGAATTGATGTAATTATCCTGATAAATTGTCAAACGGCTCATCCTACACCACCCCTGTTACACAATGGAACATATTATGTACCCGCGAGAGTACATGCTGAATTATAGCATAGCGATTTTTAAAATGATATAGGCAAACTGCCATAAACAAAATGAGAACAAAGGTTCACAAAATGTGGATAATGTGGATTGCCCACCCGATGTCCCCAAATCTACGTGAAAACTTTACACAGAAATATCCACAGAATACCAACAAACGTTTCAGTTGTTTTCTGTGGATATTGTGAATAATTATTTCTGCAGTAAATTTTCACCGATTTTTACGACATCGCCCGCCCCCATAGTTATCAACAAATCATCTTTTGTGCAATTTGTCAAAATGAATTTTTGGATTTCTTCAAAAGAGGGGAAGTAATAACATTGATGTCCAAGTTTCTCGATTTCGGCCTGCAAATTCTGTGAGCTGATGCCGAGAGTATCCTTTTCTCTGGCAGCGTAAATGTCGGCGAGAATGATTTCGTCCGACAATGACAGAGCTTTGGCAAAATCCTCCAAAAATGCTTTGGTCCTCGTATAGGTGTGGGGTTGGAACACACACCAAGTGGTGCGGTGGGGATAGTTCTTTGCCGCCAGAAGAGTTGCCTTGATCTCAGTGGGATGATGTGCATAATCGTCAATAATGGTAAAACCGTTTACCTTACCTTTGTACTCAAACCGTCTGTCCGTCCCGCCGTAGTGAAGCAGTGCCTTGGCAGTCACCTCATCGGAGATGCCGAGCAGGTCGGCCAGCGCTATGGAAGCCATGGCATTATATACATTGTGTTCTCCGGGAACACGCAAAGAAAATACTTCTTCTTTGCCGCTGACCCGCATAAGATGGAAAGAAGGACAACCCGAGTCGTCATAGGTGATGCTCAGGGGATAATAGTCAAAGGCGGAAGACGAACCGTAGGTGATGACCTTGCATGCAAGGTCGGCGGTCAATTCTTCGCATCGGTCGATGTCGCCGTTGATGATCAGTGCACCGTCTTTCGGAATGAGACGTGCAAACTCATGAAAGGAGTTGCGTATATCCTGAATGTCCTTAAAGAAATCCAGATGATCTTCTTCTATATTAAGTATAATGCCAATCTTAGGATAAAAACTTAGGAAACTGTTCGTGTATTCACAGGCTTCCGTGACAAAACGGTCTGAGCTTCCCACGCGGATATTACCACCGATGGGTTTGTAGATACCACCGATGGATAAAGTGGGATCGTCGTCATTCTCCAACAGGATTTGAGATATCATGGAAGTGGTAGTGGTCTTACCGTGTGTACCGCTGACGGCAATGGGCGTTTTGTAATTCTTCATCATCTGTCCCAGAAGCTGTGCTCTGGTCAGTGATGCGATCCCCAGTTTGCCGGTGGCAATCATTTCGGGATTATCCTCCCTGATGGCGCTTGTGTACACCACCAGATCAATGTCGGGTGTAAGATTCTCCTCTCTCTGCCCATAATAGACTGTGGCGCCCAGTTCCTCAAGTCTGTGGGTAAGATCGGATTCGGATCTGTCTGAGCCGGATATGCGGAACCCTTCAGAAAGAAGAATCTCGGCAAGCCCGCTCATGCTGATGCCGCCGATTCCGATGAAATATATGTGAATGGGGTTTTTGAAATTAATTTGGTACATGAATGTCTCCCTAAAGCTATATTTTTTACTAGTATTATACTCATTTCGTATAAAAAAACCAATAGGAATTGAGACGTATGTTAATAATCAACAAATATATTGAAAACCACAATAAAATATTGTATATTATTAACACAAGAAAAGGGATAATCTTGCAATTTATTTGTAAATAATATTCACTTTCCGACCAGACTGTGATATAATTATCAAACAAAACAAAATAGTTTTTATTTATATAAATCAAAATCTTTAGGAAGTAAGAGGGTGAAACAATGGTAAAGAAAGAAATGATTGCCATGCTGCTTGCTGGCGGTCAGGGAAGCAGATTAGGAGTGTTTACGTCAAAGGTTGCAAA
>JAFLTD010000077.1 GCA_022510625.1 Lachnospiraceae bacterium | reverse complement strand
ATTCAGGTATTATTTGATATAGATGCGAATAAGATAAAAATAGTAAAGATGAAAAATAATCAGTGAAGGGGAGAAAGAATTGAAAAATATGATCAAGAAAAATCAGATGATGATTACGGCTCTGGCAATTATGATTGCCGTTGCAGGCTATCTGAATTTTGCAGGTACCAAAGTGACGGACGAGGATATCATGTCTGTCAACGGATCGATCACAACCGATGATATGGGTAATCTGACGTTGTATGATGATGATTCGGACTATACATCTTTTGCGGATATTTCGGAGGAAGACCTTGAACAGGCTTCCGGAGATATCAACAGTCTGGATACGGACGTTACAATGTCGGGAGACGGCGGCGTAGATGAAGAACTGGCAGAGGCGTTAGCGGAAGAACAGCTGGAGGAGGTGCCGGGTGAGGCAGTATTTACGTCAGCCGGTACGATATCCGCTTTGTCGGGTGCCAAATTGCAGAAAGAACAGACGCGTGCACAGAACAAGGCGACACTCTTAGAGATTATCAACAACGCTAATATCAGCGAGACGCAGAAGCAGGATGCGGTGAACAGCATGATCTCCATGACGGATATCGCCGAGAAGGAAACGGCTGCGGAAATTCTTCTGGAAGCCAAGGGATTTGACGATGCCATTGTCAGCATTGACGGCGACGGTGTGGATGTGGTTGTCAATACCACGGAACTGACAGAGGCACAGCGTGCACAGATCGAGGATATTGTGATTCGCAAGACAGGTGTCAGCGCGGAGTCCGTCATCATCAGCACGGTCAATGCCGATTAAACAGAGTGCACACGCAGGCTTTTTTGTGATATACTAAGCTCAGCTGTGCCAAGCAGCGGAAGAAAACAAGTGGTGTTGAAATACGGAGGCTTATAATGAAGAGAGTTTTTTTGATAGTACTGGACAGTTTCGGAATCGGTGAAATGGAGGATGCGGACGAATACGGCGATAAGGGTACAAATACCCTGCGTTCCGTCGCTTCCAGTCCCGAATTTGATTTGCCGAATATGGGGGCACTTGGTCTTTTTAATATAGACGGAGTAGACTGCAAAGAGAAGGTTTCGGCACCGACGGCTAAAATTGCCCGTATGAGAGAGGCATCGAAGGGTAAAGATACAACTATAGGACATTGGGAGATTGCGGGTATTCTATCCGGACAGCCGCTGCCCACATACCCCGAGGGATTTCCGGAGGAGGTTCTTACACCTTTTTGTGAGAGGACGGGCCGGGGTGTGCTCTGCAATCTGCCATATTCGGGTACACAGGTGATTCAGGAATACGGCGATGAACACATGAGTACGGGCGATCTGATCGTCTATACATCTGCCGACAGTGTATTTCAGATTGCGGCGCATGAAGAAATTGTGCCTCTTGAGCAGCTCTATGAGTATTGCCGCATTGCACGGGATATTTTACAGGGGAAACATGGCGTGGGGAGAGTGATTGCACGACCTTTTATCGGGCCTTGCAAGGGACAGTTTACGAGAACATCCCATCGCCATGATTTTTCCATGCTTCCGCCGGAAACTACCATGCTGGACCAGCTGAAGAGTGCGGGCAAGGACGTGATTGCCGTGGGCAAGATCAATGATATTTTTGCCGGAAAGGGCATCACGGAATATGTCTACACGCAGGGTAATGCGGAAGGTATCGAGAGAACGCTCGAATATATGGATCGTGATTTCGAGGGATTGTGCTTTATTAATCTGGTAGACTATGATATGCTTTACGGGCATCGCAACGATGTTGACGGCTATGCTGCCGCGCTCACCTATTTTGACAGGAAGCTGCCGGAACTGCTCGGGAAGATGAGAGACGAGGATATTCTGATGCTCACGGCAGATCACGGATGCGACCCGGGGTATACGATTTCAACGGATCATTCCAGAGAACATACACCTTTTATCATGTATGGGAAGTCGGTTAATCCGGTCAATCTCGGTACGAGGGATACCTTTGCGGATATCGGTGCGACGGTGCTTGATTATTTCGGAATAAAGCCGGAGTTTGCCGGTACATCAATGCTATAACAGAGCGTGGAGGATAAAGTGTTGGGCAATTATGCAGACGAGATAAACAGAAGAAGAACATTTGCGATCATATCGCATCCCGATGCGGGTAAAACCACATTGACCGAGAAGTTCCTGCTGTACGGAGGGGCTATCAATCTGGCGGGAAGTGTCAAGGGTAAGGCGACCGCCAGACATGCTGTTTCCGATTGGATGGAAATAGAGAAGGAAAGAGGTATTTCCGTGACATCCTCCGTACTCCAGTTTGAATATGACGGGTACTGTATTAATATTCTGGACACACCGGGGCATCAGGACTTCTCGGAGGATACTTACAGGACTCTGATGGCGGCGGATTCGGCGGTCATGGTCATCGATGCGTCCAAGGGCGTGGAAGCGCAGACACGTAAACTGTTTAAAGTGTGTGTCATGCGCCATATCCCGATTTTTACGTTTATCAACAAAATGGACAGGGATGCCAACGATACGTTCACGCTGCTCGATGAGATCGAGAAAGAGCTGGGCATCGCCACCTGTCCGATCAACTGGCCGATAGGTTCCGGCAAGAGTTTTAAAGGTGTGTATGAGCGTGCCAGCAAGTGCGTAATCACCTACTCCGACACCGAGAAAGGTACGAAAGAGGGACATGCCACCAGGATCCCGATTGCGGAGGAGGACCTTTTGACGGAGCATATAGGCGAGGCGTTCAAAGAGCAGTTGTCCGATGAGATAGAACTGCTGGACGGCGCAAGCGCAGAGTACGATCTGGAGCGCATTCAGGCAGGAGAGCTGACACCGGTTTTTTTCGGGTCGGCACTTACGAATTTCGGAGTGGAGATTTTCCTGAAACATTTCCTGCAGATGACGACAACGCCCCTTCCGCGCAAGGCGGATATCGGTGTGATCGACCCGGTGGAGAACGATTTCTCAGCGTTTGTATTCAAGATTCAGGCCAATATGAACAAGGCGCACAGGGACCGAGTCGCATTCATGCGCATCTGTTCCGGCAGATTCGACGCAAACGCCGAGGTAAAGCATGTACAGGGCGGCAAGGTCATGCGTCTGTCACAGCCACAGCAGATTATGGCGGACGAACGCAAGATATTGGATGAGGCGTATGCGGGCGATATTATCGGGGTTTTTGACCCGGGAATTTTCTCGATAGGGGATACGATCTGTATGCCGAAAGAGCAGTTTGCATACGAGGGAATACCCACTTTTGCGCCGGAGCATTTTGCAAGAGTGAGACAGATCGACACGATGAAAAGAAAACAATTTGTGAAAGGAATCACGCAGATCGCGCAGGAAGGTGCCATTCAGATTTTCCAGGAGTTTAACACAGGTATGGAAGAGATTATCGTGGGTGTGGTCGGTGTACTTCAGTTTGATGTGTTGAAATACCGTCTAGAGAATGAATATAATGTGGAGATTAAGTTGGAAAATCTGCCTTATGAGCATATTCGATGGATTGAGAACAGGGAACTGGATCTGAATAAACTGACGGGGACCTCCGACATGAAGAAGATTCAGGATCTAAAAGGCAATCCGCTCCTGCTGTTCATCAATCAATGGAGTATCGGTATGACAATAGAGCGAAACGAGGGACTTATTCTGTCGGAATTCGGAAGGAATTGACGGACCGGCAGTGCGGTATCTGTTGTGATGAGGGTGAGTGCATATGAAGAAAACAGGTGTGTTATTGGCCGGTATGTTGATTGTCACAGGATGTCTGGCATACGCATGGCAGATGCTGCCCCATCAGCAGAGTGATCTGTATACACAGGAAGATGTAGGCGCAAGGCAGCAGGAATCCGAGCAAACGGAGCAGGTGGTTAAACGCGAGAAAGAGTACGGGTACGCTTACGGTATGCTTCCTGAGGAGGAACAGATACTTTATTTGGAAATCCGGGATGCCCTCGTGAATTATGAAGAAAACGTGCGGTTGTCAAGTCATAATAAGGATGAGATATCCCATGCTTTTCAGTGTGTGTTGAATGATCATCCGGAGATTTTCTATGTAGACGGATACACTTATACGGAGTATACGCTGGGTGATATGTTGAAGAAGATTACCTTCACGGGCACATATCGCTTCAGCCGGGAGGAAGCTAAGCGAAAGCAGGAACAAATAGATAATTATGTAAACCAATGCTTCGCGGACATGCCTCAGGATGCGGATGAATATACGAAAGTCAAATATATTTATGAATATTTGATTCATCATACGGAATATGATGCCGCTGCCAAGGATAACCAGAATATCTGCTCCGTATTTATTGAGGGGAAATCTGTGTGTCAGGGCTACGCTAAGGCGACGCAATATCTGCTTAACCGGGCCGGAATATTCTCAACGCTGGTGTTGGGACGTGTGGTTGGCGGTGAAGGACATGCCTGGAATCTCGTGCAGATTGACGGCAAATATTATTATGTGGATACCACATGGGGAGATGCGTCATACCAGGCAATCGGTGGTGCGGGCAGTTATCCCGGAGAAAAGATACCGACCATCAATTATGACTATTTGTGTGTATCGACAGAGCAGATGAATCTCACGCATACGCTGGATAATGTAGTGGAGCTTCCCGAATGCGATTCCATGGAAGACAACTATTATGTGCGGGAGGGATTCTACTTTACGGAATGGAATCAGGAACAGATAGAGCGTGTGTTTCAGGAGGAATATGAGAAAGGCAGTGCTTATGTGACGCTGAAATGTGAGAGCTACGACGTGTACAGGCAGATGCACGACGCCCTGATTGCGGAACAGGAGATTTTCAGGTATCTCGACTGTCCCGACGGTGTTGTCTCGTACGCGGATGATGAGACGCAGTACAGTATGAGCTTTTGGCTTTAGTGGGAATGGGACTATGCAAAGATAATAAATTTTGATATACTTAACCCAAATATAGGAAAGGCATGGAACATGAATATGGAACAGGAAACAGTTAAAAATACGCAGTTGTCACAGGAAGAGGAGCCTTTCGGCACTGTAAAGATTGCAGACGATGTGGTGGCAATGATTGCTGCGCTTGCGGCGACCGAGGTGGACGGAGTCACATCGATGAACGGCAACATGGCGAATGAGCTCCTGAGCAGAGTGGGCGTTAAGGGACTTGCCAAAGGTTCCAAAGTAGAGATATTTAATAAGAAAGTCAAAGTGGAGCTTGCCATTAACTTGGAGTATGGGTTTAACATTCCGGCAACTTGCCAGCGCGTTCAGAACAGGGTGAAGAATTCTATTGAGAACATGACCGGTTTGGAAGTGACAGATGTCAATATTCGTATATCGGGCATTAATATGACGCATTGATGCGACGAATGATAAATAAGACTAATATGATACGTCAGGAGTCACTATGAGTAGAAGAGAGTTGCGGGAACAGTTGTTTAAGCTGCTGTTTCGCGTGGAATTTAACAGTTTGGAAGATATGTCGGAGCAGGAGAGGCTTTTCTTCGAGGATGAAGAGACCGCGAAGGATGAGGATGCCGGCTATATTTCGGATAAATATCACAAGATTCAGCAGAAGCTCTCAGAGATAGACGGACAGCTGAACGAGCGGACTGAGGGGTGGGACACCACCAGAATGAGCAAGGTGGATCTGACGATTTTGAGATTGGCGGTCTACGAGATCAATTATGATGATTCCGTGCCTACCGGCGTTGCGATCAACGAGGCGGTCATACTCGCCAAGAAATTCGGACAGGATGCGTCCTCGAGCTTTGTTAACGGTATCTTAGCCAAGTTCGCATAGACGGACGGTGTCGTTATGCAGAATGTATATACAGTTACACAGGTTAACTCTTATATCAAAAATATGTTCACGCAGGATTATATGTTGCAGTCGATCATGGTGAAAGGTGAGGTCAGCAACTGCAAATATCATTCCTCTGGACATATTTATTTTACATTAAAGGATGTAAAAGGAACAATAGCATGTGTTATGTTTGCGTCGAGCAGGAATGGACTGCGCTTTAAGATGACCGAGGGGCAGCAGGTTGTGGTAAACGGCAGCGTTGATGTCTATGAACGGGACGGCAAATATCAGTTATATGCCAGAGAGATACAGCTTGACGGTGCAGGGGCACTCTATGAGAAGTATGAGCAGCTGAAACGGGAGCTGGAGGAGCGGGGTATGTTCGCGGCGCAGTACAAGCAGCCGATTCCGAAATACATTAAGACGCTGGGGGTTGTGACAGCTGCCACAGGAGCGGCTGTGAGAGATATTATCAACATCGCCGGCAGGAGAAATCCCTACGTGCAGATTATCCTGTATCCTGCCGTCGTGCAGGGAGAGACGGCTGCACCAAGCATTGTCAACGGTATTCATGCTATGGAGCGATTGGGTGTGGATACGATTATTGTGGGCAGAGGCGGCGGTTCCATTGAGGATTTGTGGGCGTTCAATGAGGAGATAGTCGCTCAGGCCATCTTTGACTGCCCCATACCCATCATATCGGCTGTGGGTCATGAGACGGATACCACGATTGCCGATTATGTGGCGGATCTGCGGGCTCCCACGCCATCTGCGGCCGCAGAGCTGGCAATCTATGATATTGAGAATCTTCAGGACAGGCTGTCGGAATATGCTTATACTCTGCAGCACATGTGTCACAGAGTGATAGGGCGCTATCGGCAGCTGACAGAGCAATATAATGTTAGGATGCGTTATTTAAGTCCCGTCAATACGATTCGGATGAAAAGAACACAGGCGTTATCTTTGGAGGAGCACCTTCAGAACGCCATGGAAAGCCGGATCCGTGACAGCAGGCACAGGCTGGCGATCTATGTAGAGCAGATGAGAGGATTGTCCCCGTTAGACAAGCTGAATCAAGGGTACGCTTACGCTTCCGACGACAAGGGAGCGACCCTGACATCCATCGATCAGGTGTCAGTGGGTGACCGGATGACAGTCTATGTGAAAGACGGCAGGCTGAGTGCGCATATCACGGATAAACAGAGGGAAGAATTTGATAATGAAACAGGTACATGAGTATCAGGCTTCGGGCGGCAGAAAAGAGGGAATCATGAAGAAAGAAGAACAGGAGCTTCAGGAAGCACGGAAAGAACAGGAAAATGAGATTTCTCTGGAGGAGGCCTTCGGGCAGATTGAGGAAGTGATTTCCCATCTGGAGACAGAGGAGATTACGCTTGAACAGTCCTTTCAGGAGTATCATAAAGGAATGAAGCTGTTGCAGTACTGTAACGAGACGATAGACAGGGTTGAGAAAAAAGTACTTCAGATCAATGAAGATGGTGGATTAGATGAATTTTAAGGAAGAATTGGGACAGAAAACGGAGAAGATTGAGTCGGTCATAGCAGGCGTTCTTCCCCGTGAGGAAGGATACCAGAAGACCGTGTTGCAGGCAATGAATTACTCTGTCACGGCGGGCGGCAAAAGACTCCGCCCCATGCTGATGTCGGAGAGCGCCGCGCTGTTTTGTGATGCGCAGGATGTGCGTGCACTGCCGATGTTTATGGCTGCGCTGGAGATGATACACAATTATTCTCTTGTGCATGACGACCTTCCGGCGATGGATAACGACGAGTACCGCAGAGGACGCAAGACGACTCACGTGGTCTACGGGGAAGGTATGGCGGTGCTGGCGGGCGACGGGCTTCTCAATTATGCCTTTGAGACGGCTGCGAAGGCTTTCGATGACTGCCGGACATCGGACGAATACGGGAGAGTTGCGGCGTCTGTGCAGATTCTGGCGCGCAAGGCGGGCATATACGGTATGATTGGCGGACAGTGTGCGGACTTGGAAGCGGAAAAGGCGGGTGATGCCGTGACCGACGAGATGCTCCTTTTCATTCATGAGCATAAGACGGCGGCACTGATACAGGCGGCCATGATGATAGGTGCGTCACTGGCGGGTGCAGGTCGGGATGAAGTTGCGAGACTGGAAAAATGCGCATACAATATCGGTCTCGCCTTTCAGATTCAGGATGATGTTCTGGATGTGACGAGCAGTCTGGAAGTGCTGGGCAAACCGATCGGAAGCGATGAGAAGAATCACAAGCTGACATATGTCGCCTTGCACGGACTGGAGGAGTCTGGGAAACAGGTGGAGGCGCTGTCACGGGAAGCCATTGACATATTGGCTTCTTTTCCGCGGCGCAACCTGTTTTTAGAGGAATTGGTCGAGCAGTTGATATACAGAGAGAAATAATTTTTCATAAGCCGTACGGCATGGAGGATTACAATGTTTTTAGAGAAGATAGAGCAGACAAATGACATTAAGAAGCTTTCGGAGGCGGATTACGGGGTCCTGTCGGAAGAGATCAGAGAGTTCCTGATCCGATCTATCAGCGAGACAGGCGGGCACTTGGGCTCTAATCTGGGTGCCGTGGAACTGACGATGGCATTGCATCTGTTTCTCAATCTGCCGGAGGATAAACTAATCTGGGATGTGGGGCATCAATCCTATACACATAAGATTCTTACGGGAAGAAGAGAAGGGTTCGTCAACCTGCGCAAATTCGGCGGCATGAGTGGATTTCCGAAGCGCAAGGAGAGCGATTGTGACTGCTTTGACACAGGACACAGTTCCACTTCGATTTCCGCCGGTCTCGGCATGGTGAAGGCCAGGGATATTCAAGGGAAAAAGCATACGATAGTCTCCGTGATCGGGGACGGTTCCCTGACGGGCGGTATGGCGTACGAAGCGCTCAACAATGCTTCAAGGCTGGAAACTAATTTTATTATTGTGTTAAATGACAACAATATGTCCATATCCGAGAACGTGGGCGGGGTGTCCAAATATCTGAACAATATCAGAACGGCGGACAAATACCTGGATTTAAAGGAGGGCGTCTACAATTCCCTCCACGGCAAATCCAAATACGGAGATAAGGTTGTATCCCAGATCAGACGTGCTAAGAGCAGTTTTAAGCAGCTGGTTGTTCCGGGCATGTTTTTTGAGGATATGGGGATTACATATTTGGGCCCGGTAGACGGACATAATATTTCTGCCATGGTGCGTATGCTGGGTGAGGCGAGGAAAATACGCGGAGCGGTGATATTACATGTCATAACGCAGAAGGGCAAAGGGTATGCGCCGGCGGAGAGACATCCCGCCAGATTTCATGGTGCGGAGCCTTTTGATATCGAGACGGGTATACCGAGCAAACCGCATAATAAGGCCAACTACACGGATATTTTCTCCACGGTCATGTGTAAGCTCGGACAGCGCGAGGAACAGGTGGTGGCGATTACGGCAGCGATGCCTGACGGTACGGGGCTGAAACGTTTTCGCAATATGTATCCGGACAGGTTTTTCGATGTGGGAATTGCGGAGGAGCATGCAGTGACTTTTGCCGCGGGACTGGCCGCGGGCGGACTGAAACCGATCGTGGCGATCTACTCATCTTTTCTGCAGAGGGCATATGACCAGATTCTGCACGATGTGTGCCTGCAGAATCTTCCGGTGGTATTTGCCATAGACCGCGCCGGACTTGTAGGCAGTGATGGAGAGACACATCAGGGCATTTTCGATCTGTCCTATTTATCTTCGATACCGAATATGCACATTATGGCACCCAAGAATAAGTGGGAGCTTTCAGATATGATTAAGTTTGCGGTAGCCTCCGGAATGCCGATGGCCATTCGCTATCCGAGAGGCGAGGCGTTCGACGGACTCAAGGAGAACCGTGCGCCCATCGAGTACGGTAAGAGCGAAGCAATCTACGAGGAAAAAGACATTATTCTGTTGGCAGTGGGAAGCATGGTCAAAGTAGGACTCACGGTGCGTGAACAGCTTAAGGAGAAGGGATATTCGTGCTCGTTGACGAACGCCAGATTCGTTAAGCCGATTGACGAGCAGGCTGTCCGTGAGGCGTGCAAAGACCACAAACTGATTGTGACGATGGAAGAGAATGTATTAAGCGGCGGTTACGGCGAGAAGGTCAGGGCATATGTTGACGGCATCGGCGCACCTGTAACGGTGCTGAATATTGCGGTTCCGGATGAGTATGTGGAACACGGCAATGTGGAAGTCCTGAAGCGCGAGATCGGTATTGACGCGGATTCCATTGTAAAGAAAATTGTGGAGAGTTACGATACAATTCCTCGGACGAACAATAAATAACATGCGTTATTATATATAGCACTATACAGCAGTAATAGAATGCTATTCAGGTAAGATATAATACAGAGGTATAATCTTGTGAAAGAGAGACTGGATGTAATTCTGGTGAAACAGGGCTTTGCTCCATCGAGAGAGAAGGCGAAGGCAATTCTTATGGCGGGGAATGTCTTCGTGGATGGACAGCGGGAAGATAAGGCGGGGACGACCTTCGATGAGAGCAAGATCCGTATAGAAGTCAAGGGCAGCACATTGAAGTATGTGAGCCGCGGCGGGCTGAAACTGGAAAAGGCGATGGCAGAGTTTCCCATTGCACTCACCCGTGCGGTGTGTATGGATATCGGTGCTTCCACAGGCGGTTTTACGGATTGTATGCTGCAAAATGGGGCCGATAAAGTATATGCCGTCGATGTTGGCCATGGACAGCTGGCATGGCAGCTCAGAAACGACAATCGGGTTATATGCATGGAGAAGACCAACTTCCGGTATGTGACGCCGGATGATATCGGTGAACAGATTGATTTTGCGTCTGTGGATGTATCCTTCATATCCCTGACAAAGATTCTGATTCCGGCGAGGAACCTGCTGCGCAGTCACGGGTGTATGGTTTGCCTGATCAAACCGCAGTTTGAGGCCGGCAAGGAGAAGGTAGGTAAGAAGGGTGTTGTCAAAGATCCTAAAGTGCATGAGGAAGTAGTGCGCAAGGTGATAGATTATGCAGACTTGATCGGGTTTGAGGTGAAGGGATTGACCTATTCACCGATCAAAGGACCGGAGGGAAATATTGAGTATCTGGTTTATATAGAGAAAAGGGACAAAATTCCGGAAGATATTGCTGAGATGACGGAGAGGGAAGCCGAGGATGCGCTGAGCGAACTGACAGAGAGTGAGAGCGGCAGGTCCCGGGGTGCTGAGACGACAGAATTGATCGTGCGCACCGTGGCGGAAGCGCACGGTACTTTGGACGAGGTATCAATAGGAGAATGAAATATTTTTACCTGATCACGAATGAGGTGAAAGATCCTCAGGGAGTGTACACCAAGAGAATAACTGCATATTTGGAAGCTCATGGCGGCAAGGTGACATGTATAGACAACACTGCCGCAGCAGCTATGGATACGGTGGTGTCCAAAGACCGCGGCGGGGAAGAGATGGCATGTGTCCTTGTGCTCGGAGGTGACGGCACATTGCTGCGGGCGGCACGAAACATGATTGATAAAGATATTCCTCTGTTGGGCATTAACCTCGGCACATTGGGGTATCTGGCAGAGGTGGAGATCGGCGCCATAGAGCAGGCGCTCGACAAACTGCTGGCTGCCGATTATACGAGGGAAGAGCGCATGATGCTGGAGGGACAGGTAAGAAAGCAGCATCAGTCAGAGGATAATTTTGCATTAAACGATATCGTGATATCCAGGTGCGGGACGCTGCAGATACTGACTTTTCTCATCTATGTCAACGGGCAGTTCTTAAACAGTTTCAGCGCGGACGGCATGATTGTCGCGACGCCGACCGGATCTACGGGCTATAATATGTCGGCGGGCGGCCCTGTGGTTGAGCCGGCGGCAAATCTTCTCCTACTGACGCCGATCTGTCCTCATACTCTGAATACGAGAAGTATCGTGCTTGCGCCGGAGGACGAGATCAGGATAGAGATTCCTCAGGGCAAAGACGGCAGATTACAGGCAGTGGAGGCTAATTTTGACGGAAGCTGTAAGATAGGACTTCAGACCGGGGACAGTATTGTAATTCGCAAGGCATCTAAGACTACAGGTATTTTGAAGTTGAACACAGAGAGTTTTCTTGCGGTTTTGCACAAAAAAATGAGTGAATAAAGATGGACGATGAGAGCATTATGAATCAGAGTGTAAAAAAGAGAAGGCATGAAAAAGTTCTTGACCTAATCAGTCAATATGAGATCGAGACGCAGGAAGAATTGGCTGACAGACTTTGCCAGGCAGGGTTTCAGGTCACCCAGGCCACGGTATCCCGTGATATCAGGGAGTTAAAGTTGTCCAAGATATCAGTCGGTAAGGGAAGGCAGAAGTATGTTGCTTTTACGCAGGACGAGACACATCTGGGGGATAAATATATCAGAGTGTTGAGGGAAGGATATGTATCCATGGCACTTGCTCAAAACCTGCTCGTCATGAAGACCGTGTCGGGCATGGCAATGGCAGTGGCAGCTGCGGTGGATGCGCTGAGAATAGAGGAAATTGTAGGGTGTATCGCGGGAGACAACACGATCATGATGGCGATGCGCAGTGAGGAGGCGGCTAAGGCCGTCATGGATAAAATCGGTAGAATGATAGAACGATAGCAATTATGTATTTGCATGGACTGCTTGAAAACGGAGCGGGATATGCCCGGAGAGAATACATAAGAGGTGAAAAGATGTTACATAGTTTATATGTTAAAAATCTCGCATTGATCGATGAGGCCGAGGTGACTTTTGGCGAGGGGCTCAATATCCTCACCGGTGAGACGGGAGCGGGTAAATCCATTATTATCGGCTCCATCAATCTGGCGCTGGGTGCTAAGGCCGACAAGGATCTGATTCGTTCCGGTGCGGAGTATGCGCTTGTTGAGCTGGTCTTTACGATCGATCAGCCGAAACAGCTTAAGGCCATACAGGATATGGATCTTCCCGTGGAGGACCGGCAGGTTATTCTGCAGCGCAAAATCATGCCGGGGCGAAATGTCTGTAAAGTGTGTGGAGAGACGGTGACGGCGAGACAGCTGAAACAATTGGCGGAGATTCTCATTGATATTCACGGGCAGCACGAGCACCAGTCGCTGCTGCAGGCGGGCAAACAGCTGGAAATACTGGATGCCTATGCGGGTGATGAACTTTCTGCCCGCAAAGAAGCGCTTAGGGATGTATACCATCAGTACCGGCAGACCATGGAAGAATTGTCGGACAGTGAGGTAGATGAGGAGACGAGGAGAAGGGAGACGGCGCTTGCGGAGTTTGAGTGCCGGGAGATTGCGGAGGCGGAGCTGACGGTTGGCGAGGACGAAGAGGCAGAGCAAATCTATCGGAAGCTTGTCAACGGGCAGAAGATAAAGGAAGCCGTAGCTGCGGCACATTCACTGTGCGGATATGAGGAAAGCGGAATGGGGAGCAGCGTAGGGCGCGCTCTGAGGGAGATCAGATCGGTGTCAGCCTACGACGACGCTCTCGTCGAGTTTGAAAATCAGCTTTTGGATATTGACAATCTCTTAAACGACTATAACAGAGCGGTGGCGGATTACCTCTCGGAGTTGGAATTTGACGGTGAGCTCTTCGACCGCACGGAGAGGCGTCTGAATCTGATCAATCATTTAAAAACAAAATACGGTAAGACAATCGAGGAAATTCTGGCATATCGGGAAAAATCCGAACAGATGCTGGATAAATATCGGGATTATGATGCTTACCGCATGAAACTTGAACAAAATGCAGATACTTTAAGGGAAAAAGTGCTTGCAATCTGCGCTGATATATCAGGTATCCGCAGTCGGAGTGCCGATGCACTTGCCGCCGAGATGAAAAGTGCACTTGTGGATTTGAATTTCGATGAAGTGCAGTTTGAGATTCGGGTGACACCTTCCGAGGAGCTGCTGGGACACAACGGATACGACAAGGTGACTTATCTGATTTCGACCAACGTGGGAGAGACGCTTAAGGAATTGTCCCAGGTGGCGAGTGGCGGTGAGCTGTCGCGCATTATGCTGGCAATGAAGACGGTGTTGGCAGACAAGGATGAGATCGAGACGCTCATCTTTGACGAGATCGATACGGGAATCAGCGGCAAAACTGCATGGAAAGTATCCGAGAAAATGGGAATTCTTGGCAGAGGGCATCAGTTGATCTGTATCACACATCTGCCGCAGATCGCCGCGATGGCGGACGTGCATTTCTGTATCGAGAAGCGTGTGGAGAATCAGCGCTCCGTCACGGATATCGGCAGACTGGATGAGGAGGAAAGCATCGAGGAACTTGCGAGAATGCTCGGAGGAGCCAGTATTACGGAGAATGTCAGGAATAATGCTAAAGAAATGAAAGATTTGGCAAGAAATACAAAACAATACTAAATTA
>JAFLTD010000076.1 GCA_022510625.1 Lachnospiraceae bacterium | reverse complement strand
AAGGAAAAGAATGGTGGATCTTAAAAAGCCTTCCTCTGCCGTCCAAAATGATTTTAGACAGTAAGCTGTGTTTTAACCTGCTTCTGATTGCACCTTTCTATTTGATTTCCCAGGTTTTTCTTGGGATTGTGTTAGGAGGGGCGGCAGTAGAGATTCTCTGGTCGGTGGTCATCATGATGCTTTTCATCTTGTGCGCCTGCGTTGGCGGATTGACTGCCAATCTGAAATTTCCCAAGATGGAATGGGACAGCGAAGTGGTTGTGGTAAAGCAGAGCGCATCCGCAGCTGTCGGAGGCCTATCGGGCATGTTGGGAGCCGTGTTTTGCGGATTGATTGTAATGGTGATTCCCGCATCCTTACTCCATGTGTTGAGAGCAGCGATCGTCTTATTGCTGATCCTCTTTACTACGTATCTGTATCGTAAGAATATACGGACAGATCTCAGGCAGATATAAAAGATACGTTACACAATGTTTTAAAAAATTAATTAAAAAAAGCATTTCAATCTGTTCTTCATCTCCTGTTTAGATTATGTTATAATAACAGATATGTCTCCGGTGGGAGTTAAAAACATCATTACTAAGGATGGGAACAGGTATATCATAAATGGCAGCCATAAATATTCTAGATAACCGGACAATCGATAAAATTGCCGCCGGTGAGGTGGTGGAACGTCCCTCCAGCGTGGTTAAAGAACTGGTAGAAAACGCGATTGATGCGGGTGCAGGTGCGGTTACCGTAGAAATCAAGGACGGGGGAACCACGCTGATCCGTGTCACGGACAACGGCAGCGGTATCGAAAAATCACAGATACATAACGCTTTTTTGCGGCATGCAACCAGCAAAATTACTTCCGCGGACGATTTGACCGAACTGGTCAGTCTCGGATTCCGCGGGGAGGCGTTGGCCAGTATCGCGGCTGTCTCCATGGTGGAGCTGATCTCCAAAACACCGCAGGAACTGACGGGAACCCGATATGTCATAGAGGGCGGTGTCGAGAAGGAGCAGGAGGAGATCGGTGCACCTGACGGGACCACGGTTCTTGTGCGGAATCTTTTCTTCAATACGCCGCCGCGCAAGAAGTTTTTAAAACAGCCCCAGACGGAGGGCTCCTATGTGGCAGACTTGATGGAGCACCTCGCCATGTCAAATCCGGGAGTATCTTTCAAATTTATTATGAACGGTCAGACGAAGTTCTACACCACAGGGAACAACGAGCTGTCCGAAATTATCTATCGCATCTACGGCAAAGAAATCTCAAACGAACTGATTCCGTTACATTACAGCGAAGAGGGTATCTCCATAGACGGACTTCTGGGGAAGTCTGTCATTCTCCGCGCAAACCGTAATTATGAAATTTTCTATGTCAACGGAAGATATATTAAGAGTACTCTGATCAGTAAAGCGATTGAGGAGGGGTATCGCGAATACCTGATGCAGCACAAATTCCCGTTCTGCGTGCTCCATTTCCGGATTGATACGAATCGGATCGATGTGAACGTGCATCCTACCAAGATGGAGGTGCGGATTGCTGACGGGCCGGCCTTTTACGACACGGTCAAAGAGGCAATTCACGAAGCACTGCATACTACGGAGATGATCCCCGAAGTTACGCTTTCTGAGGAAAAGAGCAAAAAGCCAAACAATACGTCTGTGAGAGAATCCGTCCCGGAACCCTTTGAGCGCAGGCGTATCGAACAGGCAGCCGCAGCGCGTGCGGATGAAGTGTTGTATGATGCGGTATTGCGGAATGATTCGTCAGTTGATCGGGTACGTGAAGCAATGCATTACAATGATTTGACCAAAACAGTCAACAAAAATGTAATGACAAACACAGACAAGGTAGTGACGGATACAGGAAGGAAGAACATAGAACCGACTGAAGATACAACCATACTCCCCACTCAGATGGAACTTTTTGCTGACAAGATATTGTCTGAAGAGGCGCGGGCACACTATGAGATTATCGGACAGATTTTTGAGACATACTGGTTAGTGTCCTACGGTGACAAGATGCTTATCATCGATCAGCATGCCGCCCACGAGAAAGTGAAATATGAGCGGCTCATAAAGCGGTTCCGGGAGCACGATATTGTGTCCCAGACCGTGAATCCGCCGATGATCGTCACATTGAACAGCCGGGAGAAAGAATGCTATTTAAAGCACAGCGAAGATTTCGAGTCACTGGGATTTGTGATTGAGGAATTTGGCGGTAATGATTATGCTATCCGCGGCGTTCCGATGGACTTATACGGTTATGAGGAGAAAGAATTTTTCCGGGAGATACTGGATGAACTCGCGGATGAGTCCGTGACGGGAACACCCGAGAGTATCCGTATCCGCATCGCAACGATGGCGTGCAAGGCGGCAGTCAAAGGCAACATGAGTCTTTCAAAGCAGGAGGCGGAACAGCTGATTGATGAACTGTTGACGCTGGACAACCCCTATCATTGTCCTCATGGGAGACCGACTATTATTTCCATGACAAAATATGAGATTGAAAAGAAGTTTAAGAGGATCGTGACCTGATGAGCGAGGTAAAACAATCGGAACAAAAACCGGGACTTGTTATATTGACCGGCCCTACAGCTGTTGGAAAGACCGATCTGTCCATCGCCTTGGCAAAGAGGGTCGGCGGTGAGATTATTTCTGCCGATTCCATGCAGGTTTACCGTCACATGGACATCGGTTCCGCCAAGATTATGCCGGATGAGATGGCAGGAATTTCCCATCATCTAATTGATGTCTTGGATCCGTCGGAAGAGTTTAATGTCGTTTCTTTTCAGCAGATGGCAAAACAGGCAATGACTGGAATCTATGACAGAGGACATATTCCGATTGTAACGGGCGGTACGGGATTCTATATTCAGGCGCTTCTATACGACGTTGATTTTACGGATAATGATGAGGATACGGAACTTCGCAGACAACTGGAGGAAATCGCCCGAAAACAGGGCAATGATGTGTTATATGACAGGCTTAAAAGCATTGACCCCGAATCCTGTGAAATCATTCATGCCAACAATATCAAACGCGTCATCCGTGCCATAGAATTCTATGAAAAAACCGGCATGAAGATTTCCAAACACAATAAGATCCAGCGGCAGAACAGCTCGCCGTACAATTTCGCGTACTTTGTACTAAACGATGACAGGGATAAGCTGTACCGCAGCATTGAGCAAAGAGTGGATGCGATGGTAGAGCAGGGGCTGGT
The DNA here is from genome assembly GCA_022510625.1 of Lachnospiraceae bacterium. Lineage (GTDB taxonomy): Bacteria > Bacillota > Clostridia > Lachnospirales > Lachnospiraceae > UBA3282. The sequence goes on along the minus strand of JAFLTD010000076.1, from coordinate 11,558 downwards.
GGATGAAGTGAAGCGGCTGGCAGATTCCGGCTGCACGAGAGATATGGTGTCCATGCAGGGGCTCGGCTATAAGGAGATACTGGATTATCTGGACGGACACATCACGTTGGAGGAGGCAATATACCTGATCAAGCGTGACACAAGGCATTTCGCCAAGAGGCAGCTCACATGGTTTCGCAGGGAGCGGGATACGATCATGATTGACAAACCCGAATTTTCATACGATAACGACCGCATTCTTGACTATATCATCACAATTTTACAGGGTAAAGGTATTGTGTAAAATATAATCAGCCCTGTTAATATCCTTCCAGCAGACCGTTGGCTGATTACTTATAAAGGAATAGTGAAAGAGATGACAGATTTGAAGAAACAATATGAATTATTTGGAATTTCCCCGGAAGTGTATACCTTTGGGGAACAAATTCTTGTATCTTTGCAGGAACGTTTCAGACAGATTGACGAGACGGCTGAGTATAATCAGTTGAAAGTGATATTTGCCATGCAGGAATGCAGTGTGAGCGAGGCATGCCTTCTCGGTACGACGGGTTACGGTTACAATGATCTGGGCCGGGACACATTGGAAAGTGTCTATGCGGACGTTTTTCACACGGAGGATGCCCTTGTACGCCCGCAGATCACGTGCGGCACTCATGCGCTTGCGCTTGCGCTGATGAGCAATTTGAGACCGGGCGATGAACTTTTATCTCCGGTCGGCAAACCGTATGACACGCTGGAAGAAGTGATTGGCATCAGGCCCTCCAAAGGTTCCTTGAAAGAGTATGGCATCTCATACAGTCAGGTTGACCTGCTTGAGGATGGTTCCTTCGACTATGAAGGTATCCGCGCTGCCATTCACGACAACACACGCCTCGTCACGATACAAAGGTCCAAGGGATATCAGACAAGACCTACTTTATCTGTGGAGAAAATCGGTGAACTGATCCGTTTTATCAAGGAAATCAAACCCGATGTCATCTGCATGGTGGATAACTGCTACGGGGAGTTCGTGGAGACGATTGAACCCACTGATGTGGGAGCGGATATGGTAGTTGGTTCTCTGATCAAAAACCCTGGCGGCGGTCTTGCCCCCATCGGCGGTTATATAGCCGGTAAGAGAGAGTGTGTAGAAAACGCGGCATACAGACTGACTTCACCGGGACTTGGCAAGGAAGTTGGAGCGTCTCTCGGACTATTGCCATCCTTCTATCAAGGATTGTTCTTAGCGCCCACCGTCACTGCAAACGCGCTAAAAGGCGCAATCTTTGCGGCGAATATCTATGAGAAAATCGGCTTTCCGGTATTTCCGGACGGAGCACAGGAAAGACACGACATCATACAGGCAGTCACTTTCGGTTCCCCGGAGGGTGTGATCGCTTTCTGCCGAGGCATACAGGCGGCAGCGTCCGTGGACAGCTTTGTCACGCCGGAGCCCTGGGATATGCCGGGATATGATTCTCAGGTCATCATGGCTGCTGGAGCGTTTGTGTCGGGTTCGTCCATAGAACTCAGCGCGGACGGTCCCATTAAACCGCCGTATACTGTCTATTTCCAGGGCGGGCTGACTTTCCCGCATGCGAAACTCGGAATTTTGAAGACTCTCCAGAATCTTCTGGATGCAGGAATTATTTCTGATGATTTTCGCAGAACCCAGACCTGATAATATCCTTCTGTCAGACCGTTGAAATATATATTTAACTGTAAAATTTTACCATTTTTTGTATACATCAAAAAGGTGTTGTGATAAAATGAGCGTTGGGAAAGGAGTTTGTCATTCGTATGCGTAAAAATGCTTGGACTTTTTTATTGATGATTCTTGCCGGCATCGTGATTGGTGGTCTTTTCGGGAATCTGTTTCCGAATACATGGCTGAATTACGGACAGATTTTTGGATTGACATCACCGCTTGTACTGGATCTGGGAATCCTGTGCATCACATTCGGATTGACTATCAATATCACGATTGCAAGCATTATCGGCATTGCGGTGGCAATCGTCATATATCGTTTTATATAGCATGATTTGTACCGGCATCCGGAGAGAGAAGCTGTCGGGAAAGAGTTTGAATGAAATCATGTAAGTATGAGAACAATGAGTATTATAAGATGCAGAATCTTCCATATGAGAAATTTATTACCTATGGAAGCCGGTCGCTTACCGATTCGGAACTGCTTGCCATCATTCTGCGCACGGGTACACGAGGCATGAATGCACGTGAGCTGGGTGAGAAAGTATTGGCGGAAACAGCACGTTACGGCAACGGACTGCTCGGATTGTACCATATTCCAATGAAAGAACTTTGCGGAATTGAGGGTATCGGTGAAGTCAAAGCGATTCAGTTGAAAACAGTGGCGGAACTGAGCACAAGAATGTCGCAGGCTAAGGCGAAGCGAAATTTGTCTTTTCATCGTCCGGCATCTGTGGCGGATTATTATATGGAGCGGTTTAGGCATGAAAATGTAGAGTATATTATGCTCTTGCTGCTGGATTCGGGAATGCATCTGATTGATGAGAAGATTCTCTCTAAGGGAACCGTCAATGCGTCCTTGGTATCTCCCAGAGAGGTGTTCATTCACGCATTGCAGGCGCAGGCGGCAGGTGTCATGCTGCTGCACAATCATCCCGGAGGTGATCCTGCACCCAGCGGAAATGATATCCGGGTTACAGAGCGGATCGTACAGATCGGTATGCTGATGGATATACCGCTGTTCGATCACATTATCATAGGGGACAATCAGTATTTTAGTTTTAAAGAAAGTAAATTAATGACAGATATGTCATATTCTGAAAGTGCATTAAGAGAAAGAGAGGATAGCTGTTTTGGCTAACAACGCATTTGGAATTGATTTAGGAACGAGTAATATCAAAATATATAATCGTGCAGATGATGATGTCTTTGTTGAAAAGAACATGATTGCCATAGAAAACAAGAGAAACATGTTTGCCTATGGAGATTCTGCTTTTGAGATGTACGAGAAAGCACCCGATAACATCAATATTTCTTATCCGCTCAGCAACGGCGTTATCGCCGATATACAGAACATGGAGCTGCTGGTCAGATATTTTCTGAGTGATCTGATGAAGAACAATATAAAGCCTGCAGACTATTATATTGCCGTACCGTGGGATGTGACCGAGGTAGAGAAGAGGGCGTTTAAGGATCTGGTGAAAGAGGCGAACGTCAAAGCTAAGAGAGTTATGGTTGTGGATAAGGCAGTGGCGGACGGTCTGGGACTCGGTATAGATGTCAAGAATTCTCAAGGAGTTCTTGTTGTTAATGTAGGGTTTGACACGACAGAGATATCAATCCTCTCATTGGGCGGAATTGTCTTGAGCAGGTTGATCAAGGTTGGCGGGCGCAAATTTGACGACGCTATCAAGGCTGCCGTTCGTCGGGAATACAGCCTCATTATCGGTGGTAAAACGGCGGAGATTGTTAAGACTTCACTGTTGGATTTGGAAGAACAGCGTCTCAGCGCACTCGTGTATGGCAGGGATATTGTCACCGGTCTTCCGGTAGAACGCGAGATTCCCACTACTCTGGTAGACGAGTGTCTTGTTGAGCACTTCAACACAATCATTGATAATATTAAAGTGATCTTGGAAAGGACCCCACCTGAACTTGCAGCTGATATCTATCGTCATGGGCTCTATCTGACGGGCGGCGCTTCACAGGTAAGTAAACTGGCGCGTCTTGTGAGCAAGGGTACCGGTCTTAAAGTCAATGTTTCTGAGAACCCAATGACAAGCGTTGCATTGGGACTTGCTAAGATTATTAATGATGATAATTACAAATCGGTAGCATACGCAATAGAAGGAATGAGTAAATGAGTCCAATCATAAAGAGCAAAGGAGAGAAATTTACATTACCGGGTAAATATCTCCTTTTTATTTTAACAATCTTATGCACCGGTATGGTTCTGCTTACATTCAATACGAACGTGTTCAGCGGCCCTTTGAGCGCATTAGCAGGATATACAGTGGTTCCCTTTGAGGAGGGGATCAGTGTCGTCGGAAGCTGGCTTTCCAACCGCTCGGAGGAATTGTCGCAGATCAGGGTATTGATCGCCGAGAATGAGCGGCTTAAGCAGGAGATCGATGAATTGACAATTGAGAATACCAGATTACAGCAGGACCGATATGAGTTGACCAATTTGAGAGAATTGTATAATCTGGACGCTCAGTATGATGAGTACGAAAAGACCGGCGCGCGTATTATTGCCAGAGACTCCGGTAATTGGTTCTATTCTTTTGTCATCAATAAAGGTGTGAGGGACGGCATTGCCGTTGATATGAATGTGATGGCAGGAAGCGGACTGGTGGGCCGTATAGTGGATGTCGGACCAAACTGGGCGAAAGTCAAAGCGATTATTGCCGACGATTCCAATGTGAGCGCTATGGTACTGTCCAGTTCCGACAACATGATTGTCTCCGGCAACTTAAAACTGTACGCCTCGGGTGTGATTGAATTTGAGCAGCTTGTTGACAGCAATAATGTGGTTGTTGAGGGGGACAAGATTGTCACTTCCAATATCAGCGATAAATATTTACCGGGCATTTTGGTCGGTTATATCAGTACGATCAATCAGGATGCCAACAATTTGACCAAGTCCGGTTATATTACGCCGGCAGTTGATTTTGAGCACCTGGAGGAAGTGCTTGTCATTATGAAACTGAAACAGACGATAGAAGAGTAGAGGTAGCAATGAAACGCTTTATCATCACCGCCTTTTTAATATTATTGTGTTTTCTGTTGCAGTGTACCGTATTTCAGGCGCTGTCATTCGGAGGAATTGTGCCGAATCTTCTCATAGTGCTGACCGCATCTTTCGGATTCATGAGAGGTGAGAAGACGGGACTTTTGATCGGATTTTTCTGTGGACTATTGGTAGACATATTTTTCGGGAACTCTATCGGGTTCTATGCGCTTGTGTACATGTACATCGGATATATGAACGGTAAATTCAGCGCCATATTCTATCCGCAGGATATCAAGCTTCCTATCGCTCTGATACTTGCAAGTGATTGTTTTTATGGGCTTATATGCTATGTGATACTGTTCCTCCTGCGCAGCCGATTCGATTTCACATACTATTTTATGAACATTATCCTGCCCGAAATCGTGTACACGATCGTTGTGACAATATTTCTGTATCCGCTTATCCTCTGGATCAACACCAGGCTGGAGCGCGGTGAATTAAGGAGTGGTAAAAAGTTTGTTTGATCATATGTGGGAACAATTCAAAGAAAATTTCATTAATATGATCACATCCAGACTGCTTGTGCTCGTACTTATTCTGTTCGGTATGGGTGGATACCTGATTTACACGATCTTTCAGCTGCAGATTGTACACGGAGAAGAGTATTACAATAACTTTCAGCTGAGTATTACGAAAGAACGTACAATTCTTCCCACCAGAGGTAATATTCTGGACCGGAACGGCAACCTGCTGGCATATAATGAACTGGCATATTCCGTCACCATTGAGGATGTCTATGAGTCGGGCAGGGATAAGAATGCCAATCTGAATGCGACGATATTGAAACTGGTTGATATGATCGAGGAGAACGGTGACCAGATTATCAGCGATTTTCATATTATACTGGACAGTAACAATAATTATCAGTTCAATGTCGAGGGTACGCAGCGCCTTCGTTTTCTTGCCGACGTGTACGGATATCCGACCATTGACGACGACAGGTTTAAAGAGAAAGAAAAAACAGCCGCGGCGGGGGAAGTGATAGATTATCTTTGCGGAACTTCTCCCACATCACGTTACGGCATCGGTGATTACAAAATCAAGGGGGATTCCTCAAGCTTTACTCCGGGTTACGGGTACACGAAAGAGGAAGTGCTCAAACTTGTCACCATCCGCTATGCCATGAGCGCCAACAGCTTTCAGAAATATATATCCACTACCGTGGCAAACAATGTGTCAGAGAAAACGGTCGCCGTTGTGATGGAGAATGCAGATGTCCTTGACGGCGTGGATATTGCCGAGGGAACTGTTCGTAAATATAATGACAGCATATATTTTGCGCAGATCGTCGGATATACGGGCAGAATTTCGCAGGATGAATTGGCAGAACTTCAGGCGCAGGATGAGACCTATGATTTGAACGATACTGTAGGAAAATCCGGCATCGAGGCGTCTATGGAGACGATTTTGCAAGGACGGAAGGGTTCGGAGACCGTTTATGTGGACAATCTGGGCAAAGTGATTGAGACAAGCGACAGAGTGGAATCCGTCGCGGGAGATGATATTTATCTGACGATTGATTCCGACTTGCAGAGGGTTTGCTATCATATTCTGGAGTCCAGGCTTGCCGGTATTCTGCTTGATAAGATTGACAATATCAAAGAGTTTAAAGTGCCGGAGGGCGGTGCCGGCGGCAATATCAGGATTCCGATTTACGATGTCTATTTTGCATGTATCAATAACAATATTATAGACACCTCACATTTTGTTTCTGACCGTGCAGGGGAGATCGAACAGCTTGTACATGAATTATATTTGGATAAAAAGTCAAGGGTATTTGCCACGCTGCGGCAGGAGATGGAAGAAACCTGTACGCCTTACGAGAACCTGACGGATGAGTATAAGAATTACGAGAGCTATATTGTCTCAGAGGTACTCTACGATCGAAACATCATCATGCAGTCAGCTGTGAATCGAAACGACGAAGTATATGTTGCGTGGACAAAAGATGAAGTTATCAGCTTGAATGAATATATCAATTATGCCATTGCGCAGAACTGGGTTGATGTTTCCGCTCTTGACATTGATTCTAGATACTCGGACTCCGTTGAAATCTACCGTAAAATTCTGGATTATATTTTCGATTATCTGGACGAAGACAGTGATTTTGACAAGCGGATGTACCGGTATATGATCAACAATGATGAGCTGACCGGGAAACAGATCTGCCAAATTCTGCTGGAGCAGAATATCGTTGAGATTCCCGAGGATGAGATGCAGCAGTTTTCGTCAGGGGCTGAGACGGCGTATGTTTTTATGAGAAATCGTATTCAAAATCTGGATATTACGCCCGCACAACTTGCCATTGACCCGTTTTCGGGCTCCATCGTCATTACGGATGTCAATACGGGGGACGTTCTGGCACTGGTATCTTATCCGAGCTATGACAACAATAAGATGGCAAACGGCGTAAATGCGTCATATTTTGCCAGCTTGCAAAAGGATTTGTCCAAACCGCTTATCAATTACGCGACACAGCAGAAGACTGCACCCGGTTCCACTTATAAGATTGTATCTTCTACAGCGGGATTAATGGAAGGTGTGATCACGACAACGGACACGATCTCCTGTACGGGAGTGTTTGAGAAGATCTCTCCGTCTCCGCAATGCTGGATTTCCCCCGGCGCCCACGGTTCTCTAAACGTTATGGGAGGTATACAGCACTCCTGTAACTGGTACTTCTATGAAGTTGGATATCGCCTTGGCATTATGGGAGATTCCTTCAGTAATGATGTCGGTCTTAATAAATTGGCAAAAGCGGCAGAACTGTACGGTCTGAACGAGACCTCGGGAGTGGAGATTGAAGAATCCGATCCGACCGTGTCAAACAGCGATGCGGTGCGTTCCGCGATCGGACACGGTACAAACAACTATACGACGGTAGGACTAGCGCGATATGTTACAACTGTCGCCAATAGCGGAACATGTTATAATTTAACATTAGTAGACAAAATCGAAGATCATAACAGCAATCTCATTACGGACAACCATGCCGAGGTGCGCAATGAAATTGATATGAACGATGAATATTGGAATGTGATTCATGCCGGTATGCGCAAGGTTGTGGAAAGCAAGTCGTACTTTTCCAATCTGGATGTCAATGTGGCAGGCAAGACCGGTACGGCACAGGAGAGCAGGAATCGTGCCAATCATGCGCTTTTTATAAGCTATGCGCCGTACGAAGACCCTGAGATTTCTGTTACGGTACGTGTTGCCAACGGCTACACATCCGACTACAGTGCGCAGATTGCACGGGACGTATATGAATATTATTACGGTCTTAAAGATGAAGGTGAAATCATTACCGGAACCGCCGGAACTTTGGAGGGCGGTACGATCAATGCAGACTAACAGATAAAAAATTGAGCTTCGCTCAATTGCGAGATTTGTTTCGCAAACTCGTTTAAGGGAGGATTATTATGAAGAATCCGGTTATTATCAAGAGTTTTCAAAACGGTTTATCCATTTATCTCGATGATGAGATATCTTTTGCAGAGCTCATTGAGGAAATCGCTTTTAAATTCAGGGAATCGGCGCATTTCTTTAAGGATGCCAGCATGGTGGTCTCTTTTGAAGGGCGGGAGTTGTCAGACCAGGAGGAACGGCAGATCGTGAATACCATTACAGCCAATTCGCAGCTGAATGTGGTATGCATCATGGGTAAAAACGAGGAGACTAACAAAAATTATGTCAAGGCCCTGCAGAAGCTTTCTTATCACCAGCAGGCGATGGAAAATGCAGGTCAGTTTTATAAGGGAACACTGAAGGACGGACAGATGTTAGAGACGGAGAACAGTGTGATTGTGCTGGGGGACGTATATCCCGGCGCAAGCATTGTATCTAACAAGGACATTGTCATCCTCGGGGGTCTTTACGGACAAGCCTATGCCGGCGTAGGCGGAGATGACGGGCATTTTGTCGTAGCGCTTGAAATGTCACCTGAGAAATTAAAAATCGGTGATTTCAAATATAAATCATCAGAGAAACAGAGCAAATGGTCGATCAAACCTAAGATTCAGCCTAAAATTGCTTTTGTTAAGGACGGAAGAGTCATCATAGAACCGATTACCAAAGAATTACTGAACGAGCTGCCTGTATAATACATATTCCGGTCGGAAACATACATGCGGTGTTCGCTCAGGGGACGATAATACATCATATTTAGGAGGTCAACGAAGATATGAGTGAAGTAATTGTCGTCACATCAGGTAAAGGCGGAGTGGGAAAAACTACCACTACAGCAAACGTTGGTACAGGTCTGGCAGCCATGGGCAAGAAGGTTATCCTGATCGATACAGACATAGGGCTGCGCAATCTGGATGTCGTGATGGGGCTGGAAAACAGGATTGTCTATAATCTCGTAGACGTTGTGGAGGGAAATTGCCGCATCAAACAGGCTATTATCCGGGACAAGCGTTATCCTACATTGTTCTTGCTACCTTCCGCGCAGACCAGGGATAAGAGTGCAGTGAATCCGTCGCAGATGGTTAAGATGATCAGTCATCTCAAGGACCAGTTCGATTACATTATTTTGGACTGCCCTGCGGGTATTGAGCAGGGATTCCAAAATGCTATAGCCGGAGCAGACAGAGCACTTGTCGTTACAACGCCGGAGGTTTCTGCCATCAGGGATGCCGATCGGATTATCGGTCTTTTGGAGGCCAATGAAATACATAAGATAGATTTAGTCATTAACCGCATCCGATACGATATGATTAAGCGGGGAGACATGATGTCTTCCGAGGATGTGGTGGATATTCTTTCCTTACCGCTTATCGGAATGATTCCCGATGATGAAAATGTGGTAATCGCCACAAATCAGGGAGAACCGCTGGTGGGCAGCAACACGCTTGCAGGCCGTGCCTACCAGAATATCTGTAACAGAGTCCTTGGCAGAGAAGTGCCGTTTCTCGATTTGGAGAAAGGAATTTCCTTCTGGGCCAGAGTGTCAGGTATTTTTCATAAGGGTTAGGAGGGATGATCGTGTTTAAGAATATATTAAAGCGGAAAAGCTCTAGGGAAATAGCAAGAGATCGATTGAAAATCCTATTGATTTCCGACCGTGTCAACTGCTCGCCGGAGATGATGGAGATGATCAAGAACGATATTGCTAATGTAATCTCCAAGTATATGAAGATTGACACCAAGAGTATGGAGATACAGATTACCAAGGCGGGAAGCAAAGGGCGAAGTTTAAAAAATCCGACTCTTTATGCCAACATACCTATTTTGGATCTGAATCATGATATAACATAAGAAAAAAGAAGGAGGAGGCCGCGATATGCTGAGACATTATCACATTAAAGATTATGATTTTAAGCTGATAATTCTTGTTGTGGCACTTACCTGGATTGGTATTTTTGCCATAGGCAGTGCACAGGAATCGCTGCAGTCAAGGCAGGTCGCCGGTTTTGTTATAGGTCTCTTCTTGATGGTCGTGCTCTCATTGTTCGACTACTCTATTATTCTGCGTTTTTACTGGATATTATATGTAGCGAATATTATATTGTTGGAACTTGTCCGGGAAATGGGCGTGGAGAGGGGCGGTGCGCAGAGATGGCTGAATGTTTTCGGAATTCAGTTCCAACCGTCCGAGACAGCCAAAATTCTGTTACTATTGTTTTTTGCACAATTCATATTGAAACACAAAGACGATATGGACTCTTTAAAAGTGATCGGTCTTTGTTTACTTTTGTTTATTCCACCGATTGCTCTGATCTATAAGCAACCCGATATGTCTACCAGTATCATGGTAGCTATGCTATTTTGTGTTATTCTGTTTGTGGGCGGTATCAGTTGGAAATACATTATCATGTTTTTGGCAGCGGCCATTCCTACCTTTATCATTCTGCTCACATTGGTGTTACAGCCGGATCAGGATATTATCGAGGATTTTCAGCAACGACGTATTCTTGCATGGTTATATCCTGAAGAATATGCGACAACGGAGGCTTATCAGCAGCTCAACTCTGTCACTGCCATAGGTTCGGGCATGTTATACGGTAAGGGTTACAACAACAATGAGTCCAGCTCCGTTAAAAACGGTAATTTTATTTCCGAGCCCCAAACTGACTTTATTTACGCTGTTATCGGGGAAGAGTTCGGTTTTGTGGGAGGCTGTACCGTAATTGTCTTATTGATTTTAATTTCATTTGAATGTATTATGGTAGCTAGGAGGGCAAAAGATATTGCCGGTACGATCATCGCCGCAGGGATAGCGGCACTGGTCGGTTTTCAAGGTATCATCAATATATCGGTTGCCACCAATGTAATTCCCAATACGGGAATTCCTTTGCCGTTTGTCAGTTATGGATTGACTTCGCTGGTCAGTTTGTATATTGGGGTGGGATTTGTGCTCAATGTGCGGCTGCAGTGTAAAAAATAATAGGGAGCAGAGAAGGGTTAATATGAATATTGCACTAATTGCGCATGATGCAAAGAAAAAACTGATGCAGAATTTTTGTATCGCATATCGGGGCATTTTGAGTAAAAACGAATTGTTTGCAACCGGAACAACCGGCAGACTGATCGAAGAAGTGACTAATCTGTCCATTCATAAATATCTTGCGGGGCACTTAGGCGGTGCACAGCAGATCGGTGCACAGATTGAACATAATCAAATCGATCTCGTGATATTCCTCCGAGACCCTTTGTATCCGAAATTACATGAGCCGGATGTCAACAATGTCGTGATGTTGTGTGACAGACACAATATTCCGCTTGCTACCAATCTGGCTTCTGCAGAACTGTTAATCAAATCACTCGACAGAGGAGACCTTGAGTGGCGTGAAATGTACA
>JAFLTD010000075.1 GCA_022510625.1 Lachnospiraceae bacterium | reverse complement strand
TTCGTCGCCTCTTCTAACATCTTAACACGTTCTTCCACAGAAAACAATGGAGTCTTTATTTTATTATTCAATACGCTTACCGTTAATTCGTCAAAAATCTCGGCCGCGCGCCTGATAATATCCAAATGTCCATAAGTTACCGGATCAAAACTGCCCGGATAAATTGCCGCTTTCATAGAAAAGTTATACTCTCCCCTGCTATAAATGCTGTTTTAAACATCATAAATCACTTTTTCATAAATGTCTCTAATTATTTTAAAAATTTTAAAAAATTATTGTGCTTTGTGGCAGAAAACATGCTTGTTCGTCTTATAACGCTTTTCTTTCGTGAGAATAAATCCCATCTGCTCCAAATAAGAAAAATCGCTCTCAAGAGAAGCCTCCACAACGATCAACGTATGCTCCGTCACATACGGAACATTGCTCAAGATCTGCAGCACTTCCTGCTCATAGTCATGCTCATACGGCGGATCCATGAAGATCACATCCGCTTCTCGCTCGTGAATGCCGTGCAGTGCACTTAACACATCCTGCCTTAAGATTGTCGCGCGATCCACAAGTTTCGTGTGCTGCAGATTGTCTTGGATACAGGCAAGCGCATTTTTGTTATTTTCCACAAAGTAAGCGTGTCTTGCACCCCTGCTCAACGCCTCGATACCGATACCGCCGCTGCCGCTGTACAAGTCAATAAACACTGCGTCCGGAAGATACGGCTGAAGCATATTGAACAGCGTTTCCTTGATTCTGTCCGTGGTGGGTCTGGTGTCCATACCTGTCGGTGCTTTCAACTGCAAGCTTCTGGCTGTTCCCGCTATCACTCTCATGTTTTTCTTATCCTTTTATATCTTCATTGATGTGTTGCCTCAAAAAAAACCGCCTATTTCCCCGCTATATGTAGTATCTCGCGGTCGCACAGACATCCATCTTCTCAGACGCGAACCTTCACGCCCTTACTGTCACGCTTGCCCAATTTCAGTTTATTTAACTCCAATTCTTTACCGCCGTATTCAATGCTCTGTTCGACAGCGTTTCGCGTATAATAGACGGCTTCCAAGCTGTCTTTTGCACCCAGTTTCATGCCCCTCACGCCGATAGCACCCTTTTTCTTCTCCGGTATCTCTTCCACCGCGAAACGTAGGAAATAGCCCTCTGCAGACTGTAAAACGATGTTACGCTGTTCTTTCAATGTCACAACACTGAGCACCTCGTCGCCGTCCAGAAGCTTTGTGGCTGCCACAGTGCGCTTCGCAACATCAAACTCACCGCCGTCCACCACCTTAAGCATCGCCTGCTTGGTGGCAAATATCACGCGGAAAAGGTTCAGATCACTCTGGCTCGCCGCACAGACAATACTCTCCTTGGAGGAATCATAGTTGCTGATATTGTCCACCGGCACGCCCTTGTCACGCAGTTTTCCCAAAGGCAGATCCATTACTTTCAGTGTATGAAGCTGCCCAGTATTGGTAAACAGACATACCTTGCCCGTGTTCTTGCAGACAAAAGCGTATTTGTTCTCGCTGTCCGCAGCCTCTTTATTTCTCTCATATGTGGCGACATCTATTGTCTTGGCGTATCCGAAGCGGTCCATCAGGAAGACGATATCCATCTCTTCCACCTTTTTCTCAACATAGACAGCTTCACTCTCCGTGGTGATCTGTGTTCTTCTCGCACGCTTGTATTGCTCTTTGATTTCATCCAGCTCATTGATGATGACCTGCGCCATGGAATCTTTTCTGGCAAGGATATCCTCATAGCGGTAAATGTTTGCCATGGTCTCCTCATGCTCATTAATCAGCGCCTCAATCTCCAAACCGATCAGCTTGTAGAGACGCATATCCAGAATCGCATTGGCTTGTTTCTCAGTGAACATCAACTGTGCCGCCATGATCTTGGATTCCTTGGACTTAAATTTGATGCCGTCAATCTTTCCTTCGATCAGACACGCCTTGGCCATGGCTCTGTCCTTGGAACCGCGCAATATCTCAATGATAAGATCTATCACATTGCACGCCTTTATAAGACCTTCCTGAATCTCTTTGCGCTCCAATTCCTTCTCGAGCAGATTGCTGTACTTTCTTGATGCCAATTCATACTGGAACTTGACACTCTCTTGTATGATCTGCTTTAAACCCATAGTTTCCGGTCTTCCGTCCACTATCGCCAGCATGTTGACACCGAAAGTATCCTCCAGACGAGTCTTCTTGTAGAGCATGTTCTTGAAATTCTCCACATCGGCATCCTTGCGAAGCTCAATGACAATACGGATTCCCTCCTTGGAGGACTGATTCGTGATATCGACGATATCCTGTGTTTTCTTGTTCTCCGCAAGAGTCGCCACATCAAGCAGGAACTTGCCGATATTGGCACCGATCATCGTATAAGGAATCTCCGTGATGACCAGGTTCGTCTTGCCGCCTTTGGCCTTCTCGACCTCAACCTTGCCGCGGATTTTGATCTTGCCTGTCCCCGTCTCGTAGATTTCCAACAGTTCATCCTCGTTGATTACAATACCGCCCGTGGGAAAATCAGGACCTTTCACATAGCGCATCAGTTCCCTTGTAGTGATATTCTCATCCATCATGTATGCCTTGGTGGCATCGATCACTTCCGCTAGATTATGGGGCGGCGTGCTTGTCGCCATACCTACCGCGATACCTTCGGAACCGTTGATCAACAGATTCGGTATTTTTACGGGCAGTACACTCGGTTCTTTCTCCGTCTCGTCGAAGTTCGGTACAAAATCCACCACATCCTTGTCCAGATCGGCAAGGAAGGCCTCCTGTGTGATCTTCTCTAAGCGCGCCTCCGTGTAACGCATGGCAGCGGCTCCGTCACCCTCGATGTTTCCGAAATTGCCGTGGCCGTCTATCAAAGGCAGTTCCTTCTTGAAATCCTGCGCCATGACGACCAGCGCCTCATAGATGGAACTGTCTCCGTGGGGGTGGTATTTACCCATGGTGTCGCCCACGATACGCGCGGATTTACGGTAGGGTCTGTCATAGCGTATGCCCAGTTCGTGCATGTCATAGAGCGTTCTTCTCTGCACGGGTTTAAGTCCGTCCCTCACATCCGGGAGCGCTCTTGCGATAATGACGCTCATCGCATAATCTATAAAAGATTTCTGCATAATGTCAGAGTATTCCGTTTTGATAATCCTGTCGTTCATATCATTACTCCCTCGTTATCACTCAAGTCTGTCAACAATCAAGAAACTGTGCAGTTTAGACATCCAATGCCGCCTCCAGCGCATTCTTGTAGATAAATATTTTCCTCGGAGACACATCCGTGCCCATCAGTAGTTCCGTCATCTCCGATGCCATGCGGGCATCCTCTATCTCCACCTGTTTTAGCAGTCTTGTATCGGGATCAAGTGTTGTTTCCCATAACTGCTGAGCATCCATCTCACCCAGGCCTTTATATCTTTGCAGTGTAAAAGTGCCCTTGTGCGTTTTGCGATACTTTTCCAGTGCCTTATCG
Source organism: Lachnospiraceae bacterium (assembly GCA_022510625.1). Classification (GTDB taxonomy): domain Bacteria; phylum Bacillota; class Clostridia; order Lachnospirales; family Lachnospiraceae; genus UBA3282. The sequence continues at coordinate 11,560 of JAFLTD010000075.1, read as the reverse complement.
TCATACAGGTACTCTTCTTCACCCTTGGCAGGCATCGCCTTATACAGCGGCGGCATGGCTATATAGACATGCCCCTCATAAATCAACTCCGGCATAAAACGATAAAACAAGGTTAACAGAAGCGTAGAAATATGAGCACCGTCCACGTCCGCATCGGCCATGATGATGATCTTGTCGTAGCGCAGTTTGCTGATGTCAAAATCATTGCCGTATCCTTCGGAAAAACCACAGCCAAAGGCGTTGATCATGGTCTTGATCTCCGCGTTGGCAAGCACTTTATCGATACTTGCTTTCTCCACATTCAAAATCTTGCCTCGAATCGGCAAAATAGCCTGGAACATACGATTGCGCGCCATCTTGGCACTGCCGCCGGCGGAATCACCCTCCACGATAAAGATTTCACATTTGGAAGCATCCTTGGATTCACAGTTGGCCAGCTTGCCGTTGGAGTCAAAAGAAAATTTTTGCTTGGTGAGCATGTTGGTCTTGGCTTTTTCTTCTGTCTTACGAATCTTTGCAGCTTTCTCCGCACAGCCGATGATACTCTTTAAAGTCTCCAGGTTACGGTCGAAAAATCTCACGATCTCATCGCCGGTCACCTTGCTCACGATCTTCGCCGCATCCTGATTATCCAGCTTAGTTTTCGTCTGCCCCTCAAACCGCGGGTCGGGATGCTTGATGGACACAACTGCGGTCATACCGTTACGCACATCCGCGCCGGTGAAATTGACATCCTTTTCCTTCAGGATATTCAACCCTCTTGCGTAGGTATTGATCACATTCGTGAACATGGTCTTAAAGCCGGTCAGGTGCGTACCGCCCTCGGCATTGTATATGTTATTGCAGAAGCCAAGTACATTCTCGTGGAACTCATTCACATACTGGAAGGCTACTTCAACCGTGATGCCCTCGGACTCGCCCTTATAATAGATTACATCATGTATCGTCTCCTTGGACTTATTCATGTCCTTGATAAATCCGATAATACCCTCGGGCTCATGAAATTCGATGCGCTCCGGCTCATCGTCTCTCTTATCTTCGTAAATAATGGTCAGCTCCGGATTCAAGTAGGCTGTCTCGTGCAGACGACTCTTGATCTCATCCTCCTTGAATCTTGTCCGGTCAAAAATCGTGTCATCCGGCATAAAATTCACGGTGGTTCCGGATTCTTTGGTCTTGCCGACAACCGGAAGGAGGCCTTTCTCCAGCTCAAGCGTGGGAATTCCTCTCTCATAGTGATCTTCATAGATCAGACCGCCAGTCTTGACCGTTACGTGCAGGTAAGTTGACAGTGCGTTTACTACAGACGATCCCACACCGTGCAGACCACCGCTCGTCTTGTATGCCTCATTATCGAACTTACCGCCGGCATGAAGCGTGGTAAAAACTAACCTCTCCGCACTGATGCCTTTCTCATGCATTCCCACGGGAATACCGCGCCCGTTGTCCGATACCGTCGCCGAACCGTCCGCCTCCAAAGTCACCCATATCGTGGAACAATACCCCGCCAGATGCTCGTCCACCGCATTGTCCATGATCTCATAGATCAGATGATTCAAACCCTTCGTGGACACACTGCCGATATACATACCCGGTCTTACACGGACAGCTTCAAGTCCTTCCAACACGGTAATACTGGATGCGTCATAGTTATTTTCCGAATTTGTCTTTGCCATTTAGTTACACCTCATATTTCCGCTTTGCGGAATAATACTATGCAAAAGTTCATATTTCCTGATTTTCTCACAAAAAATATTCTATCATATATTTAGTGTTTTGCAAAGCTTAAATCACTAAATATTGTAGCAAAAAAAGTGGCAGCCATGATGGCTGCCACAGTCAAGACTATATGTATTCAATTAATTCATCCGGCAGGTACTGCCGAATCATCTCCTCAAGCTGGGCGGAATCAATGGGCTTTGACAGATAATCCGCAAACCCCTCCTTAAGATACTCTTCCTTTGCACCCACGATTGCGTTTGCGGTAAGCGCGATGACAACCGACTTGTCCCGATTATATTCATCCATTTGCTGCATGTTGTGCAGCGTCTCAATACCATCCATTTCAGGCATCATATGGTCTAACAGAATAATATCATAATGCTTTTCTTTCACTTTGTTCAGACATTCCTGCCCGCTCAACGCAGAATCAAACTGCACTTTAAGACGCTTCAACAGTCCCTTAACAACCGTTATGTTTACGCGCGTATCATCGACCGCAAGAATTTGAGCATTCGGCGCAACAAACGCCTTCCTCGCAGCGCTGTCGGCCACCTCTGACTCGTCCGCTATCTTCTTGTAATCTCCCAGCAGCTCTGTCCCTATGACTTTCTGCGGAACCACAAACGAAAAAGTACTGCCTTTACCATATATACTTTCGACAGTCAGATTGCCGCCCATCATCTCCAACAGACGCTTAGTAATACTCAGTCCCAGTCCCGTGCCCTCAATGTTCTTGTTTTTCCTCATATCAAGCCTGATAAAAGGATCAAAGAGCAGATATAATTCATCTTCCTTGATACCGATTCCGGTATCTGACACCGAAACCCACAAATATACAGTACTGTCCTTGTTATCCACACAATCAATCTGCAATGTGACAGAACCTTCTTGCGTATATTTGACCGAATTAGTCAAAAGGTTGGTTATGCACTGTTTTATGCGCTTCTCATCTCCGCGGAGCATCTTGGGCATGTTCACATCCGGCTCAATTTTGAAGTTAAGCCCCTTCTCCTCCGCTCTCAGTGAAACCATATTCTCAATATCAAGAAGCAGAGTACCCACATTGTAATCGTTCTCCACAATTTCCATCTTGCTCGATTCTATCTTGGACAAATCCAGAATATCATTGATAATGGAAAGGAGCAATTTGCCGGCACTATGGATGTTAGTCGCGTATTCTCTGATATTATCCGTTTCCGCCTCACGGAGAATCATCTCATTCATGCCAAGAACGGCATTGATTGGCGTTCTGATCTCATGGGACATACGTGCAAGAAAAGAGCTCTTCGCTTCATTTGCACGTTCTGCATCCTCCTTCAGTTCTATCAATTGTTTCGTATACAGATAATTGTCTGTCATGTCGAAAATGCGGTATAATACACCCGCTTTTCGCTGCTGATCATCAAAGATATCATTGCTCTGCCATTTATAGAACCTGTCTTTTATGATAAAGCCGTCGATATGTGTCTCCATAAAACGAAACACCTGCTCATCGACCATATCTTTATTGTCCCATTCAATATCCGGGAACACCGTACCGACTTCAGGATTTGAGTAGACAAGCGACCCCCTCCCATTCACGACAAGGATTCCTTCCTTAATCTCGTCAATCACCCTGTCCTTTGCGCTTTTAACCGTATCAAACAACCGATACCGATACATGACGAGAACAAGAAATGATTCCGTGAGCAACATGGAAAGAGGATAAGAATCGTAATCCCCAAAAACACCTGTCATACGAAGAATCCAGATACCGATCGGAACTAATGATGCGGCACAGATCAAAATCAACTCGGGTCTCTTCTCACCCTTGTGCTCAAGCACGGACTGTATCATGATCGCTGCTATCAAAATACCCATGATCGTAATGGTTATTGTCCACCAGTAATGAAGAATACCGGGTTCGTATATCATCAGATACAAGCCATCCTTGATTGAAAAGTCCATAGTTTTATAGAAATATGTGTGATAATCCATAATAAGGACCATGAACAAAATAGAGGTGTTATTGACAATATAAAAATATTTAATGAGTTTAATCCATTTATCATGCAGATGATTGCTGTATAAGCATGTAAAAAAAAGGAATGCAAGCAGCCCCATCGTTGTGCCGATGTATTCCATCTTAACTGCAAGACGTGTCACTTCCAGACTTCTGCTCTGAAGCTCAAAGAAGTATCCCAACACATCCATAAATGTAAACACTGTTCCCGCGAATAAAATTTTCTGCTGTTCCGATGGTTTCGCCTTAAAAACTAAAACCATCAACATAAAACCAATAATACTACCTATACCATGCAGTATGACGATTGCGTTCATAATACAACCTCCTATTGGTATTCTTCCGGCACCTTATACAGATATTCCCTACCGCTCCTTCCTGTTCTTGCAAGGAGCTTCATATGCATCAGAAGCGATACTGTTACACTCGCCAAGTCCCTGTGTATGCCCGATGCCTTTGCGAATTCCTTGACCGTAAAACCGTCTTCCAGTTCATATGGTACAAGCCGCATAAAATCTTCCGTCCGCTCTATCAGCACCTCGTCAAACAGTTCCAGCGGCATTCTGTCATAACGACTGGACCCGCGCTTTCTGTTCTTGCTCCAGCCGTTCAGCAGCCTGTATTCATCCATATCAATTAACGGAAATGCAAATGACAGGTTGGGATGACCTAAAAATTGTTTGATCTTATACAGTTCCGGGAAGGCATGGTAGGCATTGCCGACTATGGGGGACCTATGTTTATCAGACAATTCGCCCGTCTCCTCATCCATCCAGATTACCCATTTATAATGAGGAATCGGCAGCACCACCGTCACCGGATACAGCGGCAGAAATACCTCCAATTTCGGGCGCAGCTTATTAAAATTACCATTCTGAATCTCTATAATCCGCTCCCCGGTGTAAATGTCCGCAATATAACCCTCAATCGGCACTTCATGATAATCTTCGTCAGGTTCATAATACAGCTTCATTACCGCATGTACCGTCTTTTCCCGAAGAGTTCCGAAACCGTGGGGATCATTCCGTTTTAAAAGCACCTTTAATTTTGCCTGCTCAAAGGCATCTTGATCCAAACACTTCAAGGCAGTTTCCTCATCTATGTCTTATCATTGTAAGATTTATCTTTTGTACACATCTTTACACCTTACGGCGCACTATGTTCGTCCAGAATAATCGGTTCATCATAGAAAGACCAATTATTCCGGTCCCAGATGTTGTCTTGAACGCTGGCCCACCCTGTAGGCTGAAAAGTAATGTCATTGGTATCCAGGGTTCCCCACCTCAGTGCCATGATGATAAACTGTTCATGCGCTTTTTTTTCATCGCTGTTAATAGTTTTCCCGGTAAATGGATTGATGGGATTCCGGATGAGATTTTCCATTGCCAGTGTAGGAACGTCCGCGTTGGTCATGAATGTGTCGGATACGACAAATTCCTCGCTGTCGAAATCCTTTACCATCAACAACGGATAAACTGCTTCCATATCCTTTAGCGGATCGGTACCGTCATCCAAAATCAAATCATCCAGCTGCCCCGCTGCTTTCCCATGATCGGACACCAGAATAATCCTTGTATTGTCATAGACACCGTTTTCCCGCAAATAATCAAACCAATTTCCAAGTTGAATCATTGTCGCCATATTAGCCTGATAATGTGTTATCTGCTCCTCGTTATCGACTTTCAATTCCCTGCCGTCCACAACAAATCTTTCGGCATGTTCCTCATCGTACACGGTGTTGTCCACGATCGTAGCAGGCGCGTATTCCGGCTCCTGCAATAACATCGGTTCATGGGGTGTGTTATTTGTCATAAGAAGAAAGGTGTCTGCTGCACTCTCACTGATATCTGTCATATCCGGCAAGTTGAACAACACATAATAAGAATCCATAAAGCTACTCTTCACACCTTTGGACTTAGACATACCGTCCATAACTTGTGTGGTGTACTCCTCTACAATAGCATCAAAAGAATCTTTGTAGTACCGTCCGTCACTGTAAATAACAGGCTGAAGTAAAAGCGGCACAGTTTTCATGATACTAAAGTAAAAGAAGTTTCTGTAAGTACTGTCAATAAGCGCCTGCTTTTGCTTCACATCCCCAAACTGCCCCTCGGTAATATATGCCTTTACACCGGCACAATCATCATAAATACTCAGATCCGAAATCCATTGATAATTCGCATAGACGGGATCACACACGGTAACATCGTAGCCATTTTCCGAAAAGATTACAGGCATCACTTTGAGCGCTTCATTATGTTTGGAAACCAATGTTTCCGTACTCCTCTTATTCATCTCGACCGGTGTATATTCATATCCTCCAAACAGCGGAGGCGAGCCGAAATTAGTATGACCACCAAACGATATGGTATTATCGTAATATGTAAATCCTGCAAATTGCTCCTTCAGTTCCGGCTTTTCATTGAAGATGTAGGGAATATATTCCCCCATAGCACGGTCAAGCATGATAACGACCACATTATGTCCCGACTTACTGAATTGGAAACCCGGTGTATCAAGCTCACTGATCTGCTGCACAGACAACTCACCAACAGCTTGTTTGCTGGTGATGATATTCGCTGCGGACATAGCTCCCAAGACAACAATCGCTATGACCATTACGCTCAAAACAACGTTCTTCCATCTTTGCACGCAAATATACAAGAAAACTGCCGTAATTGTCAACACCAACAGATTAATTACCTGCTGTTGCGCGGAAAAAACTACTCCGTGTGCATATTGAAGAGAAGGAGATATCAAACCCAAATCCAGACCGAAAAACATGTAATTGACAAGCGCAATACCACTTAAAATCAAAACGACCTGATCAAAAGCAACTTTACCGCCCGGACTTGCCAACCGATAAAACACGTTCATCCAAATGAGAAACATTCCGGCCGCCATACAGAAAGTACTTACTATGTACCATAACGGATTGTGAAAATAAGTGATGTCCACGTACTCCTGCGGAGAAGCGGCTATATATGCTGACGGAATCAGCAGACCGATCAAAAATGTCAGGAACGTTGTCCCAAGCAGAAACTGTCTGCTATCGGGCCGCTTTTCCCTTCTCCTTTTCTGGTAAAGTGTTGTTTCTTTCACAATCATGTCATTGGAAGTGCCGGTAGTTTGGCGTGACTTGGTTGAATCTCCCAATTTATAGCAAATGTTTTTTATGAGTGAAAATACATTGTTCAGCGTCCAGTAAAAAACAAGTCCGGCCGGCGAACCATACAAGAACACAAAGAAAAACAGTGCAATGCCGTAAAATTGTATTTTTGTTTTCAAGGGGAAGTCCTTCAAATACAGTGTACTTGATATTGCATTCACCACTGTCATTAGTATGGGGAGCAGATTAATGGCTGTCCCGCCAATTACCAACAATCCGTCCGGGGCACTCAAATCGGTAATCGGACCCAAATAAGCACCCTTTAAAATCTCAAGATGCGAAAGATATTGATAAGCTGCTATAAAAAAAGGGATTTCCAGAAGCAGAGATACGGACCCTCTTAAAGCATCGGTAGGCTTATAATGATTCTGCCGATAGTAAGTCTGCAGGATCATCATCCGCATATCACCCGAAAACGTTTTTTTGATATGTAAGGCACCGTTATGAATCTTTGCCTCTGCGTCACGTGCATCTTCCTGCATGGCATCTGCACGTCTATACAGGGGAAGAACCAACATATTCATAGACAAACTTAAAAAAAGAATAGATAACCCCGGCTGACCCGTTAATCGATATGCAGTTTCATAAACTATTTCAAAAATCAGCTTCAACGGACCAATTAACAAGGTCTCTAAAACGGAAAGAAAAGACATTTTAACAGCCATTGGAGATACATTTCCTTTCACTCAGTTTCTCGCTCAACTAACTATTACCCGCAGATACCAGTTCTTCATATTTGTTTAACAAATAATCCGCGGTTCTTTTTGCGCCCTCACCTGCAAATATCCATGTTTCTTCTTTCACTGTACGACGTCCCTCAGCATATCGTGGGTCCGTCAGACAGGAATCAATTATATCCTGCAGGTGTTTCATATTTTTTTCTGTCAACTGACAACCCAGCCGAGGGAGCGCGGATGTTTTCCAAAGCGGAGTTTCGAGCCACCATGCATCGTACTGAGCCACATCAAATTTGGGGCTGGTATAGATTACCGGCTTATCATATACCAAACAAAAATCATATATTACACCGGAAAAATCCGATATTAGAATATCCGATCGTCGAAGCACTTCAAAGTTATCGACATCTCGATTCCACTCAAGTTGTTCCGACTCAGGATAATCTCTCATCATCTTCTCAATCAGTTCTTTTTCGGAATCGAATGACTGCGGATGTGGCCGAACAATAATATGGTATCCTGTTTTTATTAAAACATCCAGAATCCTGCCGCCATATATGCTGAAAATAGCGTTCGACCCCCAGGAAGGGGCTAGCAGCACTGTGCGCGGATGCTCCGCATTAAACTCTGTTCTACTTTTTTCCAGTCTTGCTGCCATTTCATCCATATATGGAATGCCGACCATTACCAGCTCTTTTTCGGGTAAGTTCCGAATCCGTTCCAGATTCCGGACATCACGGGCTTGATACTCACCGGATAATAATATTGCATCATAATAGTCAATACCGAACATTCGATATAGCGTGATTTCCCCGGCGGAATGTGCGATATGTACATAGTACTGTACATCTTTGGAACGTTTCCACTGATACACGTCAAGCCCGGGAGTCGTAGACAGGACAATCACTGCATTCAGGAAATTTAATTTGGCAAATGCTCTGTTCCCTTTACCGATAAATTCAGCTTTTACATGCTTATATGTATTTTGCAGTGCAGGATCATCCACTGACGCTGTCATGTAAACGACATCTTGCCCACGACGGTCCATCTCACGGCATATAGGATCAAAAACATTCCAATATCGCTTATCATCGGAAAAAAACACAAAAGGTAGTTTTTCCCCGGTCATTTCTACTTTTCCGCCGCTTATCTTGAAACGCAGCTTAATCCACATCATTCTGATAGAATATAAGACCGCACCGGCAATCCCGATCAGAACAGCAAAAAGCATACTCCCCGTACCGGGATCAATATACAGTAATATCATAGTAGAACCTCATTAAAATAGTATTCAACAAAATAAATTGTTTATCAAGTACCTACTTACATACATCTATGAAATTGACTTTGCATTAAAAGACCTTAAAAATTTTATCATAGTAATAATTATGATGTCAATTTCAAGCCTGTTGGGCAGCTGATACTAAATTATTTGAAAAACTCCAGATTCTCACTCAGCATTTTGAAAACAATTTACATTTATAAATATTTACTATATAATAATTTAATATATTTACTCATAAAATGTACATTCTGCGTGTATTTATGTACTGTGTGATAAGGAAAACCACTATGAAAAAGCAGGTTCTTACCTATATTAAAAAAATATTTACCGGCAGAGCCCGGATCACTGACAAGCAAAAGTACTGCGCTATTATCTATTCTGTAGCGCTGGTGCATTGTTTTCTTACGGTTGTTTTCGGATATTTGCGAGTTTACCCTTTGTTCATTTTCAATATTGCCAGTGTTATCACATACTTATTTGCCTCTCTGTTAGTGCACAAAGAACGTTTCTGGCTGGTATACTATATCACATATCTCGAGATTATACTGCACTCCTTTGTGGCAACCATTTTTATCGGTTGGATGAGCGGATTTGCACACTACATTATTGCACTGGTTCCGGTCGGCTACTATATCTGTTATACGATGGACACTAAATTGCGCAAAATGGTAATTGCCACCGGTTCGGCGCTCTTTGGCACCATTGCATATCTCAGTTGCAAAGTTCTTTCCAATTTAATAACACCTGCCTACGCAGACAATATATCATCGTGGGAATTAGGTCTTTTTATATTTAATTCCGTCTGCACCTATGCGTTCCTGATTGTATTTTCGCTGATTTTCATCTCTGAGATCAGATTTACACAGACGCAGCTCCGCCATCAAAATGAGATTTTGGAAAGACTTGCCAACATTGATCCTCTGACCGGATTATATAATCGCAGGAGCATGCAGATTTTTTTAAATCACGCAGTGGAGACCGACACGGAATTCTGTCTAGCCATGTGTGATATTGACGACTTTAAGAAAATCAACGATACGCACGGGCACGATGCCGGTGATGTTGTCTTAAAAGAAATATCACAAATCATGCGTCAATACACAGACAATCGCGGATATGTCTGCCGTTGGGGCGGTGAGGAAATACTGATTCTGAGTAATCAGAGCATGGAAGAGACAAGATCAATGGTGGAAAAAATAAGGCGCGCCATAGCCAATCATCTCTTTACTTCTGATGTAAAAATAATCAGATGTTCCGTCACCATCGGCATAGCTGCCCATAAGTCCGGAACCGATATCGAAGATACCATCGGAAAAGCTGACAACAATTTATATTCCGGTAAAAAGAGCGGAAAAAACAGAGTCGTTGCATAACGGCTCTGTCAAAATGTCCTCTTGTGAACGAGAAAGTCCTCTTGCTTTTATAGTTTTCTGACACTTCTGTCTCCATGAAGGATTCGCTCCTGATCGGACGCATTCAGCGGTGTAATCCTTCCGGTCCTGTCATAATAAGTCAACAAAGTAGAGTTTTTGGCCATCGTCTTTTGTCCGTTCTCCGTGACAAGACTGATCACCTGTTCCATATCACCGGAACGTAAGAGTTTCTGAATTTCCGCATCTTTTGACGTCTCACGCTCTATCTGCTGTCTCGCAGCGTCCTCAGGATTCCGTAACCCCTCAAGGTTTTTGAGTGCAAGATATTCCTCAGACAGTTTCTCGGGTTCATCCGTTTCTGTGTTCTCTGTATCCTCCACTACCGCATCTTCCGTCGATACAGGATCGTTCCAAATCCTGTAAAGAAGTTCCTTGACTGACTGTATAAATGAAGATATCCAGATTCTGATCGTATCTACAAGCCCGTTGCCCACAGAAGCAGTCTGCCGTGCACTGTTATTCTTTACTGCGCCATCTGCCTGTCCGATACCGGATAATTCCAACTTGACGCCGCCCTGCTCGACAGTACGCTGCCTGCCTATCTTGGCGACATCGACCTCTTCAGACTTGTCATTTTTGTCCTTATCGTCCGTCTCCTCCTGCGCCCGCTGATAAGCCAGACTGAATTTCTCACCGTTATTGGTCGTCTTATCTGCCGCAGTCGGCATTTTCAATTGTGTATAATCATAAGAATCATTGCCGTTTACTCTATTGACCACATTAGTCACCGCATCTTTCCTTGTGCTCCGGCATTAAATCAGAGCTTACACGCAATTTATACTGCATATTTCTCTTATTTCTGATTGATATAATTCACCAGACCTTCAGCAGCAATTATTTTCTGCATAAACTCAGGAAATGCCTGCCCCTGATAAGAGGTTCCCTTCGTCACATCGGTTATCACACCTGTGTCAAAATTCACTTCCACCGTATCGCCCGCATCGATACCGGTAGCCGCCTCCGGACACTCAATGATCGGAAGCCCGATATTGATGGCATTCCTGTAGAAAATTCTGGCAAACGTCTCCGCGATAACACAGCTAACACCTGCGGCCTTGATTGCAATCGGTGCATGCTCTCTTGAGGAACCGCAGCCGAAATTCTTGGTTGCAACTATGATATCACCTTTGGACACCTTCTTGATAAAGTCTTTGTCAATATCCTCCATACAATGCGTAGCCAACTCTGCCGGATCGGAAGAATTCAGATACCTTGCCGGGATAATTACATCTGTATCTACATTGTCACCATATTTAAAAACAGTTCCTTTTG
>JAFLTD010000074.1 GCA_022510625.1 Lachnospiraceae bacterium | reverse complement strand
GTACAGGGCACCGCTAACGCCCCGGCTGCACGGTTTTATTAGTATACTGTTTTTTGATTAATTTGTCAACGGCGTTCATGGTATATGCATCGCCCGATTCACAGATTTTCATTGTCGATCATTCGGTATCCGATACCAATCTCCGTAAAGATATATTGCGGATCGGCGGAATTGTGTTCCAATTTTCTGCGAATGTTTGCCATATTGACGCGCAGGATGCGATTGTTGCTGTCCGCATAAGGACCCCATACATGGGTGATCAATGTATCATAAGTAATGACTTTTCCGGAGTTGCGCGCAAGAAAGGTCAGAATTTTATATTCAATCTGTGTGAAGTGGACTATATTGCCGTCCACTGTAATGATATGTTTTCCGTAGTCGATCACCAGTCCCTTGGCAGTATACCTGTCCTGGTCGGAGGCGGGCACACCGCCGTTCAAGGATGAGCGGCGCAGTGCCGTGCGGATTCTTGCCATCAGTTCGGGGGTTCCGAATGGTTTTGTGATGTAATCGTCGGCCCCTGCATCCAAAGCTTCCACTTTCTCCTTTTCCTGTGTCCTGGCGGAGATGACAATAATAGGGATGCTGCTCCATTCTCTTATATTGTGTATCACGTCAATACCGTCCATATCGGGCAGCCCCAAATCCAGCAGAATCAGATCGGGGCATCCTGAAGCGGCGAGCGACATACCGTTTGCGGCATTATGTGCAAAACTGACTTTATAGTCCTGCGCACGAAGTGTAGTTGCAATAAAGTTACAGATATTTTTTTCATCCTCTATCAGTAAGATTTCCTGTCTCAGATTCATCGATCATTTCCCCTTTAGGTAGTGTGAAATAAAATTCGGCACCCTGTTCATGGTTCTTGGCATTAATAGTACCGTTATGTGCCGTGATAATGGTCTTGCATATGGACAATCCGATACCCATTCCCTTGTTAGAATCGGAGATGTTGTTGCCAATATAAGAATTGCCGTCAAAAATGTTCTTTAATCGCTCCGGTTCAATACCGACACCGTAATCCTTCACATGGAATGTCACCGACTGTTCGTCATCGTCCACATAGCAAAGGATGGGACGAGAACTTTGCGAGTGGACAATAGCGTTTTCAAGCAGATTGAGCAGCACCTGCTCGATGAGAATGGCATCCATGGGAAGGAGCAATAGCGCATCAGGGACAGAGACATTGACTGATGCTTCCGGCAATCTCTTTTTAAGGCGATTAATAGCAGCGGAAACAATCTCTTCCACCGACTCCTCCGTCTTATGAACAGTGGAGGACTGATTGCGGATGCGGGTAACCGACAGCAGATTTTCCACCATATTCAGAAGCCAGTTGGCGTCCTCGTGTATATGAGTGACGATGGCATTCTTCTCATCTTCCGCCAACAATGTCCTGTTATCCAAATAGGAGGAACTGGCACCGATAATGCCTGTCAGCGGCGTGCGAAGATCATGAGATATGGCACGAAGCAGATTGGCGCGCATCTTTTCTTTCTCCGTTTCAGACAGTAACTTGTCCTTTTCGGCAATCATCTGCGCCTGCCTTTTCATGTTCGTAGTCATAGTGCTGATCAGAAGCGTGACACCAAACATCTCCAAAAAGGTGACAGGATAGCCTGAAAGTGTAAAGTTCAGCTCAAAATATGGAAAGGTAAACAGGTAGTTTACGCAGATTACGGCGACTGTGGAGAAAACCAACCCGGGCAGATATCCGTCCGTGTAACGGACTATGATGATCAATGTGAGAATGTAGATCAACGCAATGTTTCCGGAGTTTTCAGGTACATAATAAAAGAATAAAAAGGCAGACAGAGTTGCAATGGCCAGACCGTCAAAAACAATCAGGAGACTTCGCAAATTGAAAATAGGTTTCGGTGTTTTGGCAGTATGGGGCATGATATATGTTTCCTTTCCACACTATTCATTGCTTTTGCGTACATTATACCTTTTTTCAAACAAAAGGAAAACAAAATGCACCGCTAAAAAGACGCTAAGAAAGGGGAAAGAATATATTAAGAAAACGTTAAAGATGCGCTAAAAAAGGGGCGGTAAACTGTTAAATGTATTTCTTCCATGCTAGTATGCAGATAAAGAGTTCATGTAAGGAGGAAATCAAAATGCAGCTGGGCGCATGGTCCATAGTTACCATTGTCATAACGGTGATTGGATTTTTTGGTGGAATCTGGTATGAGCATAAATGAGTCTAAATGCTATGAAATGGAGGAAGAGATATGGGTATTGCGGAGATTATTATCTTGGGAATGGTCTTTGTTTCCTTGGGCGGATGTTTCGTATATTCTTTGCTCAGCAATAAGAAAGACAAATAATAAAAGGGGAATGAACATATATGAAGAGCAAGCCATCGGGAGTGAAACTCCTGTGAGGCTTGCTCTTTTTACGTGATAATTATGTAGTTGTGGCACATCTTCCTATTGATACAAGGTATAGCCATATCTAATGCAGCGATAGATCTTCCATATGATTACGGCAGGCAGACTGACTAACAGATAACCTGCACTGAGCACACCGGATAGGCCTCCGACTACATAGATAATTATCATCCCAACGTTCATACAATGCATTCCTCGCTTCCCTGTGTTTTTATATCTTCAGTCTTTTGACATTATAAAATACGAAAAAACGCAGGGAAACAGTGGATGGGATTTCTTAGCGCAAGCTGAGCAAAATCCAAACATGATGTTAACATGGATTTAGCATAGACTTAAGACTGAACAGATGCTCTCCAACTTGAACAGTCCGTCTGTTTGTGATAAAATCTATGTGCGTGGTTATGGTTTGTCACGACAGTAATCTGATGGCGGAAGTATGGAGGAGTTTATGCAAGAGAATACAGCGAAGAAAATAGAGAGTACAAAGGCAGCGATGAAAACCGAGAAAGCTAAAATACCTCAGGCTAATCCGCTTTTCAGCCTTAGAAATAAGATATTCATAAGTTTTCTGGTTCCTATCGTTTTCATGATTATGATAGGCTGGATTTCTTATAATTACGCGGACGAAGGCATGAGTGACAATTTCCGGAGCTCCTCTCAGCAGACAGTCAATATGGCGATGGAGTATCTTGATACCAGCGCGACCTACATACAGTCCGATGGTATGCGTTATGCTTTTGACAAGAGTTTGGAAACATACTTTTTGGGCTTGCCGGGCAAGAGTGCCGCAGAGAAAGCAAACACTACGAATGACATTCGGGTTACGCTTTTGGCTTCTCAGACTTCCAATCCCTTTTTGGGGAATATACATATTATCCCGAATTCCAGAATGCAGATCATCACCACTGCCACTACGGAAAAATATGATGGAATCTTCGACGAATATCAGGAGGAGATGATGGCTTTTTCCGAGGATGGAAGAAATATCCCACGATGGGTGGATGTGCATGCCGGCTTGGATGAGCGGCTGGGAATCTCTGAGGCGGACTATTTTATTTCCTTTCAGCAGTTGTCCGGCCAGAGATTCGGATATATTGTTATTGACGTCAGTAAAGACGCTCTGGAGACTATCTTGGCGGATATCGATTTCGGTGAGGGAAGCGTTATAGGCTTCGTGACGGACAGCGGTAAGGAATTGTATGCCCACGGCACAGCAGATGGAGTGTCGGGGAATTTTGAAGAGGGAACACTGTTTACGAGGGAGAGCTTTTATAATGAAAGCCTCGCAAGTGAAGAGGACAACGGGTTCATGGCGGTGACTTATCAGGGAGAGCACTATCTCTATATCTATAATAAGAGCGCAGTCTGCAATCTGACATTGTGCGCCCTGATTCCCGAGAGTGTTGTGACGGCGCAGGCGGAGAAAATCAAGACAGTCACCTATACGTTGGTAGTGCTTGCAGTTGTCATTGCCTTGCTCATAGGTACATTTATTACTTTCGGTATTCAGAGAAATATGAAAGCCATTTCTGGTAAACTGAACCAGGTGGCGGAAGGCAA
The DNA here is from genome assembly GCA_022510625.1 of Lachnospiraceae bacterium. Lineage (GTDB taxonomy): Bacteria > Bacillota > Clostridia > Lachnospirales > Lachnospiraceae > UBA3282. The sequence continues at coordinate 11,773 of JAFLTD010000074.1, read as the reverse complement.
TCTGGCGGTTAAGGTTACTGCCCAGGGCAGGGATGAATTCCAGTCCCTTGCTGCTACGGCCACTAATATGATTACGAACAATAAGAAACTGGTGCTGAGTCTGGCGGGAATGGTACAAGAACTTGAATCCTCCGCGCAGGATGTGAACAATGCATCTGTCGATATTGACAATTATTCCGGTGACATCACCAAGGTTATCGACGAAATCAGCGCCGGTATGGCGAAACAGGCTGACCACGCGCAGGAGTGTGTGCTTAAGACAAATGTGCTCTCCGAAAAGATTCAGGATATCACCTCAGTGGTAGAGAGAGTGGAAGCACGGATTGATCAGACTGAGAAGATGATACAAAAGGGTACGGATCTTGTGAATGTGTTGGTTCAGAGAGCGGAGGAGACATCCGACATTACAGCCAGAGTGGGCAGCACGATTGAAGAACTCCGGAAGGAGTCCGAGACAATCAACGGTTTTGTGGAAACCATCAGCAGTATTTCTCAGCAGACCAATCTCCTTTCCCTCAATGCGTCCATAGAGGCGGCGCGCGCAGGAGAAGCGGGAAGAGGATTTGCGGTAGTGGCGGAAGAGATTCGTAAATTGGCGGATGATTCCAACAGTGCGGCGGACGAAATCCGCAATAAAGTTGCCAATATCAGTGTGCAGACCATAAGCAGCGTAAACAGCGCCAAAGAGGCAGGTTCTATGGTAGCCTTGCAGGCGGAGGCTGTGGAGCAGGTCATTCAGGTATTCCAGAATATAAGTCAGCAGATGCAGGAGTTGGTTGCGGGGCTTAAAGAGATAGCTGATACTACGGAAGCGGCAGACAGAGAACGAAACGATACGATGGATGCAGTAGAAAATATCTCCGCTATCATAGAGCAGACTTCCAGCGGTTCGGCACATGTACATGATGTGGCGATGGAACTTTTGAGAAGCGTGGAGAAGCTGAATCAGACGGCACAAGTGTTAGACGAAGACATGGGCGGATTGAAAACCGAACTTGCGGCGTTTAAACTGGAATAATATTCTGAAAAAGCAATGAGCAAAAAGGTGTGGAGTTAAATAGTGATAAAATGATTCCCTTTCAATTCTTGGAATTGAAAGGGAATTTTTTGTTGACACGGAAACAATCGCGTGCTAATATTGTTTCCAAGTAAACAAAAGGAGAATGGTATGGATCTGCTGAATCTGTTTAAAGAATATGGAGATAAACAAGAAATATTATCAAAACTCAGGGAAGATAAATCTCTCAGGCAATACAACAGTTCTGAACTTCATATCATCGCTGCGATTGGTGACTTGGAGCAGCCGAATGTCACATCCCTCGCGGAACATATGGGGATGACAAGGGGCGGTATTTGCAAGAATGTAAAGAAACTGACGGAAGCAGGGCTTATATCATCGTATCAGCGAGACGGCAACGCGAAGAATATCTATTACCGCCTGACAGATGCAGGGAAGATCATCTATGAAAAACACGCTGAGGCACATAAAGCATGGCTGGAACGGGACGTTGGTTTTATGGCAAGCTTTACGAGTGAACAATTGGAACAGATGACAGATTTCATGAAGCAATATATTAAACACATAGATCAAAGAATTGCGGAGAGTGAAAATAATGGCGAAAGTGAGCAGTAAAGAAATTTTTGAAACATTACCCGTACCCGCTGCGGTAAAGGAGATGGCGCTACCGACCATATTCAGCCAGATCATTGTCCTGATCTACAATATGGCGGATACATTTTATCTGGGAAGAACCAATAACCCTTATATGGTGGCGGGAGCTTCGCTGATTTTACCTGTGTTCAATATCTGCCTGTCACTTGCGGGACTGACGGGCATAGGCGGAGGTGCTCTGATTTCACGTCTCTTGGGTGAGGGAAGAGAGGATGAAGCGAAAAAGGTGTCGTCGTTCAGCTTTTACTTATCGATTGCTGCCACGGCGGTATTTTCCATAGCAATGTTTGCGTTTATGAAACCGATTCTGGAATTGCTTGGAGCAAGCGACAACACCTTTCACTATGCGAGGCAGTATGCTTTTTGCGTAATTGTTCTCGGCGGAATTCCTACCGTGCTCTCCAATGTGATGTCCAACCTGATCAGGAGTGTCGGATCGTCTAAAGAAGCAGGGCTGGGCATCACGATGGGAGGAATTATCAACATCGTGCTGGATCCGCTCTTCATGTTTGTACTCCTTCCAAAGGGCAGCGAAGTGTTGGGCGTAGGCATTGCTACGCTTACGTCGAACTGCATTGCATGCGGCTATTTCTTCTGCGTTATATACAGAATCAGAAAGCAGTCGGCTATCAGTTTGAGCATCAGACAAGGATTGCCTGACAGAAAGAGTATAGGCTCTGTGTTTAATGTGGGTATTCCGTCGGCGGTCACGACGCTGCTTTTTGATATAGATTATGTGATCATTGATAAGTTGATGGCATCCTACGGGGATGTCGCACTTGCCGCTGTCGGCATTGTGCTGAAGGCCGAGAGGCTGCCGCTCAATGTCGGCATCGGAATTTGTCAGGGAATGATGCCGCTTGTGGCATATAACTATTCCGCGAAGAATCATGAAAGAATGAATCACATTATTAAGTTCTCTATCAAGCTGGGGATTATCGTCAGTATCATTAGTATCACACTGTATGAGATATTTGCCGGAAACATTATGAGAATCTTTATACCGGATTCCCGGACCGTACTGTTGGGTACCGGGTTCTTGAGAATCAGATGCCTTGCGACACCGCTGATGTTCATGAGCTTTTTCACGGTATACGTATTCCAGGGATTCGGCGAAGGTAATAAATCGTTGTTCTTAGGTGTCATGCGCTGGGCGGCGTTTAACATTCCGATGTTGTTTATATTAAACCATATTATCGGGATGTACGGTATCGTATGGTCGCAGGTATGTGCTGATATTCTGACAGTGCTGCTGTCATTCTATGTATACCGCAGATATACACGTACAGTCTTGGAACAGGAAGAGAGGAGCACGCTATGAACAAAAAGATTATAATTTTAAACGGTGCCGCACGGCAAAACGGAAATACGGCAAAATTGGTGGACGCTTTTGAGGATGGAGCAAAATTCGCAGGAAATCAGGTGAAAAATTTTTACCTTGACGGCATGAAGATACATAGCTGCAAGGGATGTCTAAGAGCCGGTAAAGATTCCAAAAGTCCTTGCAGTCAAAAGGATGATATGGATCAAATCTATGCGGAGTTTGAAGATGCAGATGTGGTTGTGTTTGCCTCGCCGCTGTATTTTTGGACGATAACGGGCACGTTGAAAACGGCGGCTGACAGACTGTATGCTGAACTGGAATGTCTGGGATACGGTAAGTTCCCAAAACAGAGTGTATTGTTGATGACTGCGGACGGCGGCGACTATTCTCAAGCAGTGACATGGTATCGGACTTACGAGAGGAATCTCAGATGGAAGAATCTGGGAGAGGTGCTGGGTAAAGGAAAGACAAAAGAAGCCTATGAACTTGGGGCTTCCATTATATGAAATCCGCACTGTTGACCGTAGCACGGAACAGTGCGGACTGGCTAAAATAATTTTACATACAGCTCATATAGTAAGCGTACAAATTCTGGTAAGTTTCACTGTTGTAATGAAGTCCGTCTACCAATTTATATCCGATGGTATTGAGATAGGTGTGGCTGTCTATCCAGTGGACATTGCCGCTTAATCCGCTTTGCAGCTGAGAGTTAAAATACACTACCTGTTCCTCAGTCACATAAGGATTTTCCCATACCGGATTGACGGAGGCATAGTATACAGTCGCACCCTTGCTTGTCCACTCTTCTGCCTTGGCATTTACAAGGGTCAGATACTTCTGTATGTTTCCCGGGTCATTTACGCCCAGATTAATTAATATTTTGGAACCTTTTCCGACACAGTTGTCAATTCTTGCAAGTGCAGTGTCATTAAGCCACTTGTAGCCTTTGCTGCTCTCTGCAATCCATGTGCAGGGATTTTCGCCGACACTGTTCTTCATTTGTACAAATCTGGAGTCTCCTACGAAGATGACGCCGGCCACATTTTTAACCTCAACGACGGGGATGACTTCTGCTGTATCCTGCGGCTGACTGTCCGATACGGTTTCGGCTTCCGATGCCATATCGGCCTCGATTTCAGTTTCGGTTTCCGATGTCGTTTCTGCTTCGGCCTGCAGTACGGGCATCTCATCCAGCAGATATTTGTCGCTGACGAATGCCTTCTCTTCATTGTATAGAATTTCATACCAACCCGTGTCCGCCTGTCCGGTCACCGTAACATCCCGTCCGGGTCTCAGAAATCCAATGATTTCGAAATCGGTAGAGGGTCCCTGTCTGACATTGACAGAATCAGAGGCGTACATTATTGTAGGTTCATCCAATTCGGACACTTCATATAGGGGGAGACCGATATCTTCCGGTTCTTCGTCCGCCGTTAAATTGTCAATAGAGTCTTCCGGCTCTTCGATGACCGACTTGTCGTCCGCACTGTCTTCTTCAATAAAACCTTCAATGACTTCTGAACTGTCTGCCAGCGCGGGTTCATCGATTTCATCTTCTGTATCGAACATAGCAGACACTTCCTGTGTATCTTCGTCGTCCTGACTGCCGCATCCGACTAAGCCTATACAAATCACTAGTATTAAAATTATTGCCAAATTTTTTTTCATTTGAGGTTTGCTCCCTTAGTATTTTTTGATTATACTTATGATTCAAAGCATATCCCATATTATAACCGATACTTTTAATATTTTCAATGTATATGCATCGCCCGTGCTCTGTGAAAGATATTCTTAATTTCCGGGCATTGGTCTTGACTATACAATATATAAGTGTTAATTTGAATGCGGCAGACTATAACAAAAAGGTCGGATTCCCATAAGGAACACGGACATCATTGTGGAGATATTTTATGGAACAGGAATCAAACACTTTATTCGACAGACAAAAGGGATATTGGTTTAGAGGAATTGCCATTGTCATGGTCATTGCGTCGCATTACGCTGAGTGGTGGGCGTGGTTTCTGCCGACTGCAGGCAGAGCGGAGGAATTCCGGGAAGCACTTTCCAAGCTGGGAGTGTATGGGGTAAATATTTTTTTCTTGTTTTCCGGCTACGGACTGACTAAGGCGGCAGAACGTAAGGAGATAGACGGCAATTTCATCTCACGGCGGATACAATCGGTATACATTCCCTATTTAGTTATCATCGGAGTCATTCAGATTTTATCCGGAGGGTTCGGTTCCTTTTCCGGTTTTGTCAGATTTTTATGCGGAAATGACTATTGGTTTATGGTCGTGATCTTCCTGTTTTATATTGGATTCGTTTTGATATGGCAGGCCCTGAAAAATTCGCATCTGCGCGTGCTGATTTTCCTTTTGTACACATTTGCGGTCATTCAGGTGTTGTATGATAAGAATATGCAATCCTTCTGGTATGTATCCAATTTGGCTTTTGCCCTTGGAATTATTATGGCAACGTATGAAACCGGCTGCCGCAGAGTACCTTCCATAGCGAGGATACTTCTGATTCCGCTGTTGCTTGCATTTACAATTTACTATGAGCTTTATATGGATAAATCAGGTATGACTCCGGAGCAGATCCTGCACTTGCAGATGTTAAATACAGTATTGTGGACGACACAGATTGCCTGCATAGCATCTCTGATACCGTGGCACGGTCCTGTTTTCGGTGCATTGGGCAAACGTTCTTTGCATCTCTATCTGGTGCACACGTTCGTTTTTATGAAATGTGTGAATACTTTCAACTGCAGTATTCCGCTCCGATATGTAATTGCTGCTGTCGCAACAGTCATAACAGCCGTACTTTGCGAACTGCTGATTACGCGTCTGATTAAATTGATATCAGACAGGCGCAAGTTATAGCTCCTCCTGCAGTGCTTCCAGAAATTTCTCTGCAGCCTTGGAGAATACCTGATATTTTTTCCAAGCGATGCTGAGGTGTGCCTCCAATCCGGGTTCCAACGGCCGGAAACAGAAATTGTTATTGTCGGCGGAAAATACAAGCCGATCCAGGCATAAGGCATATCCAAACCCCTCGTCTACCATCAATGAAGCATTGTAAATCAAGTTGTAGGTGGCAACAATATTAAGATTATCAAAATCGCGGCCGCTCCAGCCGGCCAATTCATTACCTACCATTGACTGTCGGGACACGATCAATGGTAGGTTTTCTAAATCTTCCGTGCGAATACTTTTCTTGTCGGCCAAAGGACTGTCTTTGCGCATGAGAAGTCCCCATGTATCGGTGACGGGAAGACGGAGGTAATTGTAGCGCTCCATATTGGCAGGTTCGATAAAAAGACCGAAATCCAGCAGGCCTTTATCCAGTCGTTCCGCTACATCATCAGCGTTTCCGCTGAACAGATGATAACGGATCAGAGGATATTGTGCCTGCAGTTTTTTGCCGATTCTGGCAATGAGGCGCATGGCATTCGTCTCACCGCCGCCAATATAGATATCCCCGCTTACAATATCTTGAGAGGTGTCAAATTCAGAAACTGTCTTGTCAGTTAAAGCAACGATCTCCTCCGCGCGTCTGCGCAGAAGCATCCCTTCTTCTGTCAATGTTACACGTTGGTTTTTCTTTCCGCGATTCAGAAGTTTCACACCCAGTTCCTCTTCCAAATCCATGAGCTGTCGGGAGAGTGTGGGTTGGGTGATATGTAGAAACTGGGCCGCACCGGAGATGCTTTCCTCACGTACAACAGCCAGAAAATATCGTAGGATGCGAATATCCATAAAAGTCAATCCTCCTGCACTTTGATAATACTTTTATTAGTAGAAGTATATTTAACTATTATATGCCTGTCAAGCATATAAATATATTTAATATAGGCATTTGATATTTGGTTGTGCAGGAGTTAAATTATAGAAAAGATAGTCAGCAAATGCAGGGGAGTTTTTATAAAATGATTACTGAAGCGAATATTATTCAAAATCTTAAAGATGCCGGATTCAGCGAGAGTCAGATCGAAGAATTTATGGGTTGTGCCGGGAAGCATGAAAAGGACAGCGGATTAAAACTGTTAAGACAGCAGCGAAATGTTCTTCTTGACGGGCTTCACGAGAAGCAGCGCATGATAGAATGTCTTGATTATCTGGTGTATCAAATCGAGAAAGACGAAATAAGGTTTTAGGAGGGATTGTTATTGTGAAAAAATACTGTTTAATCATAGCGGCAGTACTTGGCATGGCATTGACACTCACAGCCTGCGGTGGAAGTATAAGCGAAGACACCATAGATGGCATTACTGATACGCAGATACAAAATCAGGAAGAACGCAGGGCAGATGTTCAGGAGGAGAATCGGCCGGGAATCCCGGAAGACAAAGCAGACTCGACTATGAACGATGAACTTACAATAGATGATAACCAATCGGAAAAAGAGGAAGAGACAGGAGGCAACGCAGATATGAAGATGAACGTACAAATCGGAGATTACAATTTCACGGCGACACTGGAAGAGAATGAGGCTGTGACAGAGTTGACGGATATGATGAAAGAAGGACCGGTTACAATCAGTATGAACGATTACTCGGGATTTGAAAAAGTCGGATCGCTGGGAAGAAGTCTTACGAGAAACGACAGCCAGACCACCACAAAAGCCGGTGATATCGTATTGTATAACGGCAATAACATTGTTATGTTTTACGGAAGCAATTCGTGGAGTTATACCCGCATCGGAAAAATAGACGATCTGTCCGACTGGGAGACGGCGCTGGGAAGCGGAAGCATAACCGCGGTTTTCACACTTGCGGAGAACTAAGATTTTATATAATATAATAAAACGAAGGGATGCATTTAAGACTCATGAAAATAGAAATTCGACAACAAAGTTATACTGGCGAGCGTCCGTTGTTCAAAGGGACAGCTCTGAAAATATATGACTCGACTTTTTCAGACGGTGAATCCCCACTCAAGGAGAGCAGGGACATTGAACTGTACGGAAGTATGTTCAAGTGGAAATATCCCCTTTGGTATGCAGAGGATATCACTGTGCGCAACTGCACATGGTTTGAGATGGCGCGGGCGGGTGTATGGTATACGCATAATATTTCGGTTGAGGATTCGGCGATTGAAGCCCCGAAGAATTTCAGGCGTTGCAGCAAAGTGGCGCTGAAAAACGTCTCTTTTCCAAATGCTGCCGAGACATTGTGGCATTGTAAGGAAATCACTATGGAGCATGTCATGGCAAAAGGGGACTACTTTGCAATGAACAGTGAGAATATTGCCGTCGATGATCTGACTCTGTACGGCAATTATTCTTTTGACGGTGCAAAGAATGTTGAAATCCGCAATTCACACCTGTTGTCTAAGGATGCTTTCTGGAACAGCGAAAACGTGACGGTTTATGACTCTTTTATCTCCGGCGAATATCTGGGGTGGAATGCCCACAATCTGACTCTGATAAACTGCACGGTTGAGAGTCTGCAGGGAATGTGCTATATAGACAATCTTGTGATGAAAAACTGCAAGCTGATCAACACGACGCTGGCCTTTGAGTATTCTACGGTGGACGTTGAGATCATCAGTAAAATAGACAGTGTGATGAACCCGTCCGGAGGAGTGATCCGGGCAGAGCATATTGATGAATTGATCATAGAGAAAGATAAGGTTGATCCCGATAAGATAATGGTAATCTGCAAATCAAACTGAGTATTGGGATATCGGGTAGGCGGAGATTGAGATGAGATATGATTTTGATACATGTATAGACAGAAGAAACACAAATTCATTGAAGTGGGAAGTGGCGGCAGGAGAACTCCCCATGTGGGTCGCCGATATGGATTTTGAAACCTCTCCGGCAATTAGAGCGGCTATAGAAGAACGGGCGAAGCATGGTGTTTTTGGTTATACAATAGTGTCGGACGAGTGGTATACGGCGTATGTGGATTGGTGGAAAAATCGTCATGGATTTGTCATGCAGAAAGATTGGTTAATCTTTAGCACAGGTGTGGTTCCGACGATTTCCAGCGTGGTGCGAAAGCTTACTACTCCGGCTGAAAATGTACTGATTCTGACGCCCGTGTATAATATCTTTTTTAACTCGATCTTGAATAATGGAAGGCGGGTTTTGGAAAGCCCGTTAAAGTATGACGGAGGAAACTATCAAATTGATTATGGCGATTTGGAGAAAAAACTTTCCGATCCTCAGACGACATTAATGATTCTGTGTAACCCACACAATCCTGTCGGAAAGATTTGGGACAGAGACACATTGGAGCGCATCGGTGAATTGTGTTGTCGATACAATGTTCTTGTATTGTCGGATGAGATTCATTGTGACTTGACCGATCCGGGATGCGATTATGTTCCCTTCGCTTCCCTCACGGAGCAATGCAGAGAGAACAGCATTACTTGTATCGCGCCCACTAAAGCATTTAATTTGGCAGGTTTGCAGACAGCAGCCGTCGTGGTACCCAACAATTATTTGCGTCATAAAGTATGGCGCGGATTAAATACTGACGAGGTGGCTGAACCCAACGCATTTGCAATAGATGCCGCCGTAGCCGCATTTACCGAAGGGGAACCGTGGCTGGATGAACTCAGAGAGTACATTTTCAGAAATAAACAAATTGCAGCGGATTTTGTGAAAAACGAGATTCCGCAGATTAAAATTGTACCCTCGCAGGCCACTTATCTTTTGTGGCTCGATTGCAGTCAATTATCCGGACCTGCCGATGAGATAGCGCAGCATATTCGGGAGAAGACCGGGCTGTATCTCTCCGAGGGGACACAGTTTGGCGGAAACGGAAAGAACTTTCTCCGCATGAATATCGCATGTCCCGGAGAGGTGTTGAAGGACGGGTTAAATCGATTAAATTATGGTATCATATCTTATGGAGAGTAGTTTTTTAAAGTTAGTGCAGCAATGGCAGAGCCATTCAATAATATGAAAGCGAGGTAATCTGAAATGAAAAAGAATTTAGGTGTAGTGCAGGCGGTCTATCCGATGCCGGTATTGATGGTAGCAGCTTACGATGAGACGGGTAAGGTGAACGTTATGAATGCCGCCTGGGGCATGATCTGCAACGCAGACAGGATCGCACTTTTTATCGATGAGGATCACAAGACTACACAGAATATACTGAAGACAAAAGCATTTACCGTGAGCATTGCTGACAAAGCACACATGGATGTGGCGGACTTCTTTGGAATCGCCACGGGAAATAAAATGCCGGATAAATTTGAGAGAACCGGATATCACGCTGTTAAGAGTGAATTTGTCAATGCTCCGATTATTGAGGAATTCCCGGTTGTGATGGAGTGTGAACTGGCTGAGGTCTCCGAGACGGAGAGCTTTTATGCAATCGTTGGCAAGATTGTAAATACCGCGGCAGAGGAGAGAGTTCTTTCGGAGAACGGTAAGGTTGATCCGTCAAAGTTACAGGCGCTTATCTTTGATCAGTTCCAACATGGGTATTATGTGTCCGGAGAACAGGTTGGTAAGGCGTGGAATGCCGGAGCCGGATTGATGAAGGAATAATATTATTAATGGAGCTCCTGAACATCGGAATCAGCCGATGGGTGGGTGCTCTTTGTGTCTGGAGGGCAGAATGGATAAAAATATACAAAGGATAGAATATCGTTTCGGAAAGATCGGAAGCCTTACGCCGCTGATCGCAGCTTTGGCAATGATCGTGTGGGCGGCAACTAGCCAGTCTAATGTTAACGGGTATGTGCTGGCATTTTTTGCGGCGCTGTTGACAGGTATCATTTTTACAAAGGATGAAAAAGCATATGGGGAAGCGCTGGTATACGGACTCAGCAAGCCGATGTTTGCCGTAATCGTGCTGGCAGTGATATTGGCTGCAATTTCCGGCAAGCTGATTTCATCAAGCGGAGTGGTGCAGACGATTGCGTCATATGTGGTGGCTGCAGGCTTTACAGGGAAGCTTTTTGTGGCGGCATCTTTTCTCATCACCTGCCTGCTGGCATTTGCTACGGGAACTTCGGTGGGTACTTATTTTGTTGTAATTCCGATTCTGTTTCCTGTTGGGGTAATGGCAGGCGCGGCACCGGAATTTATGATAGGCGCCATCGTGTCGGGAGCGGCATTCGGTGATAATCTGGGTCCCATCTCGGACACCACTATCGCCTCCTCCGCAACACAGCATGCGGATTTGGGAACGGTAGTAAAGACCAGAACACGTTACAGTCTGCCTGCGGCGGCAGGAGCCCTAATCTTGTTTCTGCTGTTTTCACGAACTTCGGACACAACTCCGGATATGGTCGGAGCCGATAATCCGGCTAATCCGGTCAGTTTGGTTATGTTGGTGGTGCCGGTGGTGATCATTGCTCTCTGTATGATGAGAAAACATCTGATTACGGCTCTGTCTTGGGGAATCCTTTCCGGAATTGCCGTGGGACTGCTATCGGGCATTTACGCGTTAGATGATCTTGTTGCTTTTCCCGGCGGTTTTTCCGTGTCCGGAGCAATCATCGATGCAATTACCGGAACGGTCGGTACGGTGGCGATGTTGATTGGAGTATTTTCCCTTCTGGGTGTGTTGGAGCGCAGTGGTTTCTTTGAGGATGTGGGGACGCTTTTAACTCGTCTGGCTAAAAGGGAACGCAGTACAGAGGCAACAATCGTTTTGTCTGTGGGTGTACTTAGCATGGTGACGGGAGTCATTTCGGTGGCGATCGTGGCGCTTGGGGATCTGATTAATGAAATCGGAGAAAAAGCGGGTGTCAACAGATATCGCCGGGCGAATCTGATGGATTGTACAGGCTGCGTGTTCTGCTTTCTGGCAC
>JAFLTD010000073.1 GCA_022510625.1 Lachnospiraceae bacterium | reverse complement strand
GTCCCATGACAACAAACGAAAAAGCACTGGAATTACACGAAAAATGGCAGGGAAAGCTGGAAACCGTATCCAAAACTCCCGTTAAGACGCGGGAAGACTTATCGCTGGCATACACGCCCGGTGTGGCGGAGCCTTGTAAGGTGATCGCGCAGGATAAGGATGCCGCATATACTTATACATGGAAATCCAACACAATTGCCGTAGTATCCGACGGCAGCGCCGTACTCGGTCTGGGCAACATCGGTCCCCACGCCGCTATGCCCGTTATGGAGGGAAAAGCGGTACTGTTTAAAGAATTCGGCGGTGTCAACGCAGTTCCGATCTGCCTGGACACGCAGGATACCGAAGAGATCATCAAAGCGGTAACCTATCTGGCTCCCGGCTTCGGCGGCATCAATCTGGAAGACATCAGCGCGCCCCGCTGCTTTGAGATCGAAGAGCGGCTTAAAGCGACACTGGATATCCCGGTATTCCATGACGACCAGCACGGTACGGCGATTGTCGTTCTGGCAGGTACGATCAACGCACTGAAGATAGTCGGCAAGAAGAAAGAAGACTGCAAAGTCGTTATGAACGGTGCCGGCAGCGCAGGCGTTGCAATCGCGAAACTGCTTCTCAGTTACGGTTTTACCAATATCATCATGTGCAACAGAGGCGGCATTGTCAGCAAACAGAGAACGGACCTCAACCCGGTACTGCAGAAAATGACCGAGATAACCAACCCGAATCAGGAAACCGGTACTCTGGCTGATGCGTTGAAAGGTGCTGATATTTTCATCGGCGTCTCCGCCCCCAATACCGTAACATCCGATATGGTATCTTCCATGAATAAAGATGCCATCATTTTTGCCATGTCCAATCCGATACCCGAGATCATGCCGGATGAAGCTAAGGCGGCGGGCGCAAGAGTAATCGGTACAGGCCGTTCAGACTTCCCGAATCAGATCAACAACGTAGTGGCTTTCCCCGGTATCTTCAAGGGCGCCCTGGAAGGACGTGCTCCTCAGATTACGGAAGAAATGAAACTTGCCGCGGCGCTTGCCATCGCGGACCTCGTGCCGGAGAACGAATTGTCCGAGGACAACATTATGCCCGAGGCTTTTAACCCCAAGGTAGCGGAAGTTGTGGCAGAAGCGGTAAAAGCCCATATCAGGAAATAGGTATGAATAAACAGGTGTCATACAAATCATGAATGAAAACAACTGGCTTGGCAGGCCGTACTACTCTCTGGATGCTTATCTCAAAAAAACTTATGGGGAGAAACTGTATAAAATCGCCATTGACGCAGGGTTCACATGCCCCAACCGGGACGGTACTCTGGGAAGAGGAGGCTGTATCTTCTGCAGCGCAGGCGGCAGCGGCGATTACGCCGTTCAGGCAGCACAGCATGCCTCGGTCAAAGATCAATTGGATGCCGGCATATCCCTGTTTGGGCATAAAAAGATCGGGCAGCGCTTTATCGCTTACTTTCAGGCGTATACCAACACTTACGGTCCATTGTCACATTTGCGGGCACTCTATACGGAGGCATTGAGGGAACCCGCCGTGGCAGGTATCTCCGTTGCGACCCGACCGGACTGCATCTCGGAAGATATTGTGACTATGTTGGTCAATATTATGGAAGATTTTCCCGACAAATTTGTCTGGATTGAGTTGGGACTTCAGACAATTCACGAGAAAACCGCAGATTTTATCAGGCGCGGTTATCCGCTGTCTGTTTATGACACATGTGTTGCTATGTTGCATAAGGCCCATATTCCGATTGTTACACACGTGATTCTCGGTCTCCCCGGCGAAATACAAGAACATGTGTTATCTACCATTGACCACATAAATCAAAGCGGTACATGGGGTATAAAAATACAACTTTTACATGTGCTGAAAGACACCGATCTGTCATCAATCTACGCGCAGGGTATCTATACCCCACTGTCGCAGGATTCTTATACGAACTTGGTGATAGACTGTCTGGAGCATCTTGCCCCCGACATCGTTGTACACCGTCTGACCGGAGACGGCCCTAAAAACTCTCTGTTGGCTCCTCGCTGGAGTCTGGACAAGAGGAATGTTCTCAACACTTTGCATCATACCATGAAATCGCGCGCTGCTTATCAGGGGCGCTTGTATACAGAAAGGCAGTATTTATGACGCAGGACCCGTTAACTCTCTACAAATTAATTGTGCTCTATATGCTTGACAGGGTCAGCTTTCCTCTGACCAAAGCTCAGGTGGGCGATTTTATCCTGGAAAAGGAGTACACAAACTTCCTGACACTGCAGCAGGCGATTGCGGAACTGATCGATGCCGGTCTTGTGTCCGCCAAATCCAATCGCAACCGCACGTATTTGGTGATCACCGATGAGGGAAGAGCGACACTCGCTTTCTTTAAAAACCGCATCAGTGATACGATCAAAGAAGAAATTGACGGATTCTTCACGGCCAACGAAATGGAACTGCGCAATGAAGTGTCTATCCTTGCCGATTACTATAAGTCCGTCACCGGAGAATACGAGGCGCACTTGAAAGCAAAGGAAAAGGACGTCACAGTGGTTGAAATCACACTGTCCGTCCCCGATGAAGACACCGCCTCCGCCATCTGTGCCAACTGGCAGAAAAAAAATCTGGAAATCTATCAATATCTGACAGGGCAATTATTTTAATTATTTCGAGTTTGCGAAGCAAATCTCGCAGAAAAGCAACAAGTTGCTTCTCTTTCTAATGCTGTGAAATCACTTCACTCCAGCTGCTGATTCCTATTACCCGCAAAGCAAAATCCGTATAGGCGGCAGAGTCCGCCGTGTCCACATACTTAAAGGCGTTATAGATCGACTTGTGCCCTCCTCCCTGGGTATTGATGCCGAGAGCCAGCCCCTCTGCGACCTCCGACGGTGCATCCGTCTCCCGCGAGAACAGCATATTGTCGATATATCTGTTCGACTCGATGATCTTGTAGGCATATACGAAGGATGCCGCCTGCAGGTCCTGCCCGGCAGAAGAAGTATAGCCTATCTCACTCAAAGTCACATGCCGCACCTCACCCGAATCGGTCAGAAGTTCCTCCTTTTGCAGATAATTGGTCAAAACATGAATATTCCTGATCGTTATGACCGGTGTTGTCTCAGAGTCCAACACATAGGAGGCGGCCCTGCCGCTTGTACTCCACGCCTTGGCACTGGTCAAAGGATAATTGTACGGATGGTAAGCCACACCCCACTCGATGTTGCCGCCCGCTTTGATGTTGCGGTTAAATTCGTCCAGAATCTCCTTGGAGCCGTAGCCGTTGTTGGAGTAAAGGCTCTTGCCCCACTGCTGATCCAAAGAGAGGTACACCCGCGCGTTGCCGTTCACACTGAGAATGGAGTTGTAGAATATGCGGAACGCCTTAGCGTATTCCTCCACATAACTCGGTGTATCCATATATTCTATATAATTCCATTCGTTTCTGGCATTGATCTCATTGCCGATAACCCAGTTCATAACCTTTCCGTGACTGCTGCCCGAATAGCGGTTTGCCAGGAAGGAACCTATCGCTGCAATAAATTCCGTGCCTTCCTCGTCCGTGGCGTTAAACGCATAGTAGGGCGCCCTTCCGCCGGATCGTGCCCTGGGATGGATGAGCTGCATATATCCCGGATGAATATCATTTAAAATAATGGCTGTTATGCTAATTCCTTTGTTGGTCAGAGTCGAGAAGACATAATCATACTCCGCTATGATCTGTCCGTTAAAAGCGTAACTTCTTCCGTTATATGTATAGTAGATCGTCGGATAGTAAGCATTACTTGTATTGCCCAGAATTCTGCTGAGCGGAATGTTGTATGCCGCGTGTTTCACGCCAAGATCATCCAATTCCGAACCCGCAAGTTTCTCCGGATCGACAAGAAGCCCTTTCTTGGATGATGTCGTAGTGAATGATGGCATATACTTGGCAATCGCCTCGGGATTCGTGATATAGTGCGGTTTGCTGATCGGCAGAAATTCCCCGTCTTTCTTCACCGCAACGACGAACTTGGAGAAGAGTCTGGAATTCGTCGAGTTATAATTGAGGTTCACCGAGAATGTAAAATTGACATCCTTCAATTCCTCAATTATATAATCTTCGCTTTTCAGTGCGGTGTCGTAAATTTTTTCCTCGAACAGATAATAGTAACCGTCATCGCTGATCGCGAGTCCTTCCGCAGACACTGTCACATCCACTTTACCCGTCTCGGCATTGATCAGACAGCTTTCAATTGTGGCAAAATCTGCTGTATTTTCATCCGTCAGCTCAATTTGAGGCGGTCTGGCATGCACACCGTCTATCAGGAAACGCGCCGCATTCACCAACGCCTGTGCAGTATCTTTACCGGCTTCCTGCCTGACGCGGTCCTTTTTCTTGAGAGTCATGGTATACTCAGCCAGTCCTACTGCCTCCGTGTGTACCATCGCCTCTACCGCAGCACTTTCAGCTGCCAGCTGCATCAGATGTTTGCGAATGCCGAGGTAACTCCCTGTCCCTGCGAGGATGAGCACCACCGCTGCAGTGCCAGCAATCACCAGAATTTTCCTGTTCCTCTGCCTGCGGACATCCACCGGTGTCTCGGGTTTCTCCTCGATGGTATAAGTCTCCTCCACCGTGATCGTGCGTTCCACCGCACCCTGATCGTTCACCGTCACCGATTCTTCCAGCTTCACGGACTCTTCCAGAACCTTACCCTTGCGCTTTTCCGCACGGATTCTTGCTTTTTCCTCCTTAAGCTGTGCTTTCAGGCGTTGCTTTTTGGCTTTGATTTTCTTTTTATTGGCCGCTACTTTCGCCTTATCTATCACACGCTTTCTTTTCTTCATGTGCCGCTTCTTCCTTTATTCGCTTCATATGCTCACGGATCTTGGCCTCATAGCCGTTACCCGTAGGCTTATAAAATTCCTGCCCGGTCAGTTCATAGGGCAGATACTGTTGTTCGACATAGTGATTGGGATAGTTGTGGGCGTACTTGTACCCCGTTCCGCGCCCCAATTTCTCCGCACCCTTATAGTGCGCATCCTGCAGATGCGGCGGTATGGGCAAATTCCCCGTCCTCTTCACAACCTCCATAGCTTGAAAAACCGCTTCACAGCTTGCATTGCTCTTAGGTGCACAAGCTACATAGGATGCCGCCTGCGATAAAATGATCTGTGCCTCCGGCATACCGACTCTCTCGACTGCCAGGGATGCATTGACCGCTACGGTCAGCGCATTGGGGTCCGCATTTCCCACATCCTCCGACGCACATATCATAATACGTCTGGCAATAAAAGTCACACTCTCCCCCGCATACAGCATGCGGCTCAGATAATAGACCGCGGCATCGGGATCGGACCCACGCATACTCTTGATAAATGCGGAGATCGTATCATAGTGGTTATCGCCGGTTTTATCATAGCGCAGCACGCGTTTCCGGATACATTCCTGTGCCACTTCCAATGTGATATGAATCTTGCCGTCCTCGCCACGATCGGTAGTCATGACACCGAGTTCCACCGCATTCAGCGCATGTCTCGCATCCCCACCCGACAATTCTGCCAGAAAATCAGCTGCATCCTCGTCGATAACGGCATCATATGCTCCCATCCCTTTATCTTTGTCATACACGGCACGATTGATGAGTGCTTTGATATCGTCCGTTGATAACGGGTGTAATTCAAATATAACGGACCGGGAGATCAGCGCGCCGTTGACCTCAAAATAAGGATTTTCCGTCGTAGCTCCGATCAGAATCAGTGTACCGTCTTCCACAAACGGAAGCAGATAGTCCTGCTGTCCCTTGTTGAAGCGGTGAATCTCATCAATAAAAAGAATCGTCTTCTTACCATACATACCGTTTAAGTCTTTGGCCTTCGCCACCACTTCCTCCATGTCCTTCTTGCCGGCAACAGTGGCGTTAATCTGTGTAAATTCGGCACTGGTCGTATGGGCAATCACCTTAGCCAGTGTGGTCTTACCCGTACCCGGCGGACCGTAGAATATGATGGAACTGAGCTTGTCCGCCTTGATTGCGCGGTAGAGCAGCTTATCTTTCCCGATAATATGCTGCTGGCCGACCACCTCTTCCAGCGCAGTGGGCCGAAGCCTTGCCGCCAGCGGTGATTCCTTTTCCTGATTTGTATTTCTCATGTACTCAAACAGATCCATTCTATTATACTTCCTTCGCAGCCGTTTCCATCCGTCCTGGCTACATAAAGACGAATCCTTAACATTTTATCATTTAATGGGAATGAGCGCAATTACAATATTATACAGCGCATCTTCACTCAAAAAGTATCTCCTCCACTGTCACGAACTCATATCCCTCCTCCTGAAGCTCGTCAACAATCTGCAACGCCGCCGTCACGGTGGTCTTGTACTCGTCGTGCAGCAGAATGATAGAATTGTCCTTAGCCTTGTTTGTCACTTTATTGACAATACCTGTCACATTTTTACTGCTCCAGTCCAGCGGATCAATTGTCCACAGAACAGGAAACATATTGAGCTCCTCCTCGAAGTTCTTGTTCCATGTACCGTAGGGCGGACGCACATACTGCACCTCCTGTCCGGTCAATTCTTCAATCAGCCTGCTGGTCTTAACCAGTTCCTCCTTAAACGCCTCACTGTTTCTTTGATTTAACTGCATGTGGCTGTAAGTATGGTTGCCGACCAGATGCCCCTCTTCGCTCATGCGCTCCACCAGCTCAGGGTATTGTTCAGCATGCTTTCCCAACACGAAAAAAGTTGCCTTGACTCCGCGCTCCTTCAATCCGTCCAGCAACTGTTCCGTATAATAGGGGTGCGGTCCGTCATCGAAGGTAAGCGCTATTTTTTTGCTGTCCTCCGCACTGTCCGTCAAGTTATTCGCCGCCACCGAAACTGCTCTATATTCCATGATTCCCGACACGCACAAAAGAATCGCGGCAGCCAAAAGAGCTGCCGTTCTCAACATTTTATATTTATTATTCATCTGCATCCGCCCTTACTTTTGCATAACTATCGTTATTGATTCGCAAACCGTTATGCTGCATCTCAATAATATATATGCATCGTGCAGGGTGGTAAGAAGTGATATTTGCAATATATAAACGGGATACTAGTCCTCCCTCGCCAACATGATCAGAAATGCCTTCGTATACCCGCGTCCGTAATCGCAGTCCAGCTTCAATTCTCCCCCGTGCATTTCAATGATTCTGGAAGCGATACTAAGTCCCAGACCGCTCCCGCCGCTTGTGCTCCGCGCCTTGTCACCTCTGGCAAACGGCTCGAAGATATGCTCTGCCAGCTCCTCATCGATCTCTATTCCGTCATCTGCTACCGTGATCGTATATTCCGCAAGCCTTACCAGTACCATGCCGCCCCTCCTGCCGTAACAAACGGCATTGGTCAGCAAATTGGTGACAGCACGCACCATCTGGATTTTATCGACACTGCAGAGCGTCGGCGTTTCCGGTATCTCCACGTGAAGCGCTATGCTGTGATTCTCAAAATCCGCATACAGTGCAGCCGTACACTCCCTGAGAAGTTCTCCGAGATCACATTCCTCCTTATGGAGGACAAAGCCGCTGCTGTCCATCTTCACATACTCAAAAAGGAGGGTGATCAGCTCATTCATCCGCATGGATTTACTGTAAATGGCATCAAGATATTCACGCCGTTTCTCACCCTGCACAAGATCGTCCGACAGAGCCTTGCTGTAACTGCACAGTGTTGTGATCGGCGTCTTAATGTCGTGAGCGATATCCGACAACAAAAGGTTTCGCTCCCTGTCATAAGCAAGCTGCCTCTCTTTTTCCTCCTCCATCAGCTCATTAACTTTGCCGGTTACAGCCCGATAATAGTAAAGGGCACCTACCAGATAGGGCAAAACATTCACAAAGACCAATGCGAGAAACAGCATGATAACCACAATCCGCAGCACAATTCCCCAAGTGCCGGCGAACAGCGGCGAGTCCACAACAATCCGCAGAGGTTCTCCCATCTGCCGCCCCATAATACGCTGTGCATAGTAAGATATTCCGCTCGGCATGAAGGATATTATTATATAAAATAACATCTGTAATAGTAAGATGACCGGATTACCTTCCGTCGTGATGCTGATACGCTGCTGTGCCAGAATCTGCAGGATACCCGGGATAATGAAGTAGTTGCAAAGAACACCGACCAATTGACCGTAAATGAAAATGCAGAGCATAGTGATTAGGAATCTGCTGATCAAAAACCATCCAAGGGACTTCTTAGTCCCCGTTTTTCCTTCACTTTCCATAGACCGCTATACTCCTTTTCATTGTTTTCCACATGGTTAATTTTAGATTTAACACGTGGTTAAGTGCTATGAATTATTATTTTTCCATCCGATAACCCAGCCCTCGGATGGTTTTAATGTACTCCCTGCCGCCCTGATCAAGCTTTCCTCTCAACTTGGAGATACACACCATAATATTATTGTCCGACACCAGATACTCGTCGCCCCATCCGCTCTCATAAATCTGCTGCTTGGTAAATACCTTGCCCGGTTCTTCCATGAAAAGCTTCATGATGCGAAACTCCACCGAAGTCAATTCAATCGTCTCCTCCCCACGGTATAGCAGGCAGGATTCCAGGTCAAGGCAAAGGTCCTGCACCGTCAGCTCCTTCACCGCCTTTGCCTTGTCACCGTCATTTCCCGAACCCAGAGAATAGAACCTGCGTATGTTGGAGTTGACTCTCGCAACGGCCTCCAGCGGACCGAAAGGTTTGGTGATATAATCGTCCGCTCCCAGGTCGAGCCCCAGTATTTTATCCGCGTCCGTATCCTTGGCGGACAGCATGATGACCGGTATATTATTGTTTTCCCTTATATTTCGTAACACCCGATATCCATCCAGCCCGGGCATCATGATATCCAAAATTGCCAGGTCGGGACTCTCCCTCCGGAGTTTTTCCATAGCTTCTATACCGTCCGCCGCCTCTGTCACATCGTAACCGTCTTTTTCCAGATACAGGCGCAGTACGTCCCTGATCTCCGCCTCGTCATCCGCAATCAAAACCTTATATCCCATTCTGCTCGCCCACCTCTCCGACAACCTGTCGGCGCTTATCTTCCCACAACTCACAGAGCCTGCGGCAGAGCGCTGCATGTGTCAAATATACATACGGACTCACAAAAAAAGCTTCTACAATACCGCATGTTATTAATCCAAGCATATGCCACGGGACAAAAGAGAGGTCAAGTACGAAAGACTTCCACTTCTGACCGTCCATGATATCACTGCTCAACCGATGCACCGCCTTATAGTCCATGTCCGGATGCTCCGCCAGAATATAGGGCACCATACGATACTGGTATTTCTTGTATATTCCCGGTATGATGAACAATAAGGACCACGCAAAAACCTTCAGATCCATGAAAAACATTGTCTTTACGACATTCTTGTAGGAATGATCAAAGCCGTACGCCACCTCTTTCACTTCCGCCTTATCGTCCACGCTCTTTAGCATAAAGCGGCACACACCGATGTAAAAGGGATTGCTCAGCAATGCTATAAGGGTATATACAAATGCGCAAAGGAATAAATAGACCATGATGAAGATCACTACTATGGAGATTCTGAAGATCATCAAATCCGTAGGGCTCATCTCTTCATTTAAAGGCCGCATGACTTTATCGATGATGCCGCTGTCCGCATCGGGCGTGCTCTCATAGGAATCCGACTCAGTGCCGCCCGGATAATCAACGTGCACCGACACAATACGATCAGTACGATCATCGTCAACAGTAGCTCCAGAACCTCCTGAAACCGCCGTCGTCGCCGAGATATTGCTATACAGAATCACCGCCAGAAACGTGACAAGCACAATCTTCCAATAATTTCTTCTCAGGGCATCTTTCGCCCGCTGTTTTAGCTCTGCTCTTGTCCACATGATAGTTCTCCCTATTTTCTTAATATTAACACATGTCTTCTCACGTGCCACCTGCCTTGCTGTTACAGTCAGTGTATCACCTGCACCTTAACCGAAAATCGGAGATTGCTTAATTTAACCTTAAAAAGTCCGGCTTGCCGCATACGCTCATCAAACCGGAAAATTCATGTACTGTATATATAACCGCTCAAAATTTTCCTGCACCGCGAGATTAATGCTTTCTACGGAGACAAGGCTCTGCTCAATTGCCTGCTTGTCCGTCCTGTGCCGCCACAAATCACTCCCGATTCGGTATGCGCCCATAAGTGATGTATTGCCCACCGCCTGTACACTGCCGCGCATGTGCTCCGGCAAAAGACCTGTGCGAAATGCCGCCTCCACATCGAGATAATATCCGAATCCACCGGCGAGATAGACCTGTGTAGTCTGCTGTACGCCTGTTTGCGGTTTGTCCTGCTGCGGTTTATCCTGCCGCTGTTTGTTCAATCTATTAAACAACACTTCTATTCCCGCGCGCACCGCCGCTTTCGCCATCTGCAAAGAACGGATATCCCGCTGTGTCAAATAGAGACAGTCACCGCTTCTGCCCAGTGCAAACCGATAGTGCATTTCATCCGTATTCTGTATCGAGACGCCTTCCGTAAAATACGGTTCCGCAAGCAATCCCGTCTCATCCAATATGCCCTGCTCCAAAAGCGCCGCAATGCAGGCAACCATATCACTTCCCACGATTCCGGCACCCGGGCCGCCCTCGAAAGCAGGTCCGGCCGCCGTCGCAGTCACAATCATGCGGGTACCGTCGGTAATAGCCATCTCGCCGTTGGTGCCAAGATCCACGAGGAATGAGAGCTTTCTCTGACCGACATCCCCCCGCTGCTCTTTCTCTTCCGATTGTCTCTCCAGACGCTCATTCAGCATACCGCAGGCGTAGAGTCCCGCTACGATGTCTCCGCCCACGAAAGTACTGATACAGGGTGTCAGCCAAACCGTAAAATCCCACTCGGGGTGCCTATACTCCTGCAGACCAATCTCCACCGGCGTGAAAGGACTCCGCCCCAGGGAAGAGACATCATACCCCATGAAAAGATGCTCCATGGTGGTATTGCCGGCTATGCACATACACTTGATGACAGCATCTCGGTTCCTGAACCGCTCCACTCCCCGCTCCAGCACCCCGACCGCCAATCTCTGCAGAATCTCCCTGTTACCTTCACAGGATGCCTGAATCCTGGACAGCACATCCGCACCATACCGCCTCTGCGGATTCATCTCGCAGTAAGTATCTATGATGCGCCCTGTATCCATCTCCATAAGCTGCATAGCTATCGTGGTCGTACCCAGATCCACCGCAATAATAACATCTGTTTCTATATACTCCTTTTGTTCGACTTCACTCACAGATGCCTCAATACCCGAAAAAGCTTCCATAACAGTAGATGTGTGTTTTTTTGTTTTTTCATTTTTTTGACTATTATAGTCAATCATTTGTGTCACGTCCATCATATCCGCCACAACATCAATTTTCGGTGCTTCCAAAAGCGCCAATTTGATCACACAATCCCTCTTGGGCTTAGCCAGACACGCCAGCCTGTATCCTTGTCTCAATTCTTCCGGCTCCATCACGCTTCTCTCCACAGCTGTGGGTGTATCAGCGCCCTGTAAAAACTGTATCCTGCACCGCCCGCAATCCCCTCTGCCCCCGCAGAAACTACCGCCGATTAGATTATTTTGCAATAATGTTGACATAACCGTCAAAGATGAATCGTGCGTCACAATCACAGATTTTGTTTCTAAATCGTCAACAGTGTTATTCAATTTTTCGTTTTCGATAACTACTGTGATTTTAATTTTCTGAGACAAACTGATTTTTCTCCTTATCGTAATGATAATCAATTATTGACAGTTTACCCTCTATTTCTGCGCGATCTATATCCAGATCATCGCAGAGTTGATCCAGACTTGCATAGTAATCACGCAATTTCAGGTTGAGAAAACTGAGTAACATAGCAGGGTCTTGAGGAATCATATTTCATCCGCCTTCCATTATTTGTATATCGGCATGCTCTTCGCAAAAGTGCCGTAAGTATTTACATATTATAAGTTACCGCAGTGACATCTCCACGCTGTAGTTTGTGCCGTCACTGAAAACATGCGCCATACTGCCGTTAACCAACGGCATCATAGGGGAGAGATGACCGATGTCAATATCCATCAACACCGGGACATTGTATTTCCTGATCATCTCATACACTGCCTGATACTGGTCAAGTCCCATCATTTCCTGGCCATAGCACAGCGGTCTGCCGATCAGGAAGCCATTGCAATGTTGAAACCATCCGGCATGCTCCATCTGCCACATGGCACGTCTGATGGACATCACATTTAGGTCACAAGACTCCAGAAACCAGAGGATGCCGTCAGCCTTGTAACGCTCTGTAAAATCGCAGACCTTATCATATTTTGTCCCGAGCAGATTCACGAGGCAATCCATGCAGCCGCCCAGCAGACGGCCTGACAGGTTTATGGACAGAGCGCCATTTTCCTGCGCATCATATCTATTCGTGGCTCTCAGGCTCTCAATATTTGTTTTTCCATCTGGGAGAATATATTTTATCACGGAGGGTTCCGTTACATTGTAGGGCATCAAGGGATGTTCTTCGTCCTTTAACGATTCCTTTTCCCACATATCATACCCCTCAAACCTGAGAGACCTCCCTGTCAAAAGGTCCATCGCATCCCGGAGAGACTTATGCCACGGTTCCATACCGAACGCGGCGGCACAGGGGCCGTAGATAGAGGCCGTATCACACAGAGTCGTCAACAGGAAGGTCATATTCGTGTTGTCCGAATATCCCATATACCACTTCGGATTCGCCTGTCCTATTTTCTCAAAGTCAACGTAGTCCAGGATTTCACACATCAATTCCCCGCCGCCGCAGGAAATAAGGACATCGTTCTGTGTGCTGCAATAGTATTCCGTCAACTCGGCGCCGCACTTTTCCGGCGTATTACTGATGCCGATTCCTTCCTGTACATAACAGTTTGGACCCGGCAGAAGCTTATACCCCGCCTCCTTCCATTTGCGCTGCGCGTTGTCAAAGGCGCTTTTATAAGGTTCGGTTGCACACCCGAAGGAAGGCGCAACGAAGCCGATTGTACCGTTTTGAGTTAAAAAGTCCGGATATCTCATGATGTGAATCTTCCTTTCCCTTGATTCTTCTGGCAAGAATTGCCTGCAATTCTTGTAAAGCAGGCCGCTGAAAGCCTGCGTTTAGTATAACATATCCC
Organism: Lachnospiraceae bacterium; assembly: GCA_022510625.1. Taxonomy (GTDB): domain Bacteria; phylum Bacillota; class Clostridia; order Lachnospirales; family Lachnospiraceae; genus UBA3282. The sequence goes on along the minus strand of JAFLTD010000073.1, from coordinate 2,644 downwards.
CGCTAAAGCAACAAGGAACTGTCAGATCGGCTTGAATCATCCGATCAAAGACAGCTCCTTTTTCGTTTACATTATTTTTTACAATATTTCTTTATATTATCGCCTTTATATTCTACTTTCTCACTGCCGTCAGCTTATCATCCTCCAGCTTAATCAAAATCGTATCCTTCGCCTCAACCTGATCGGCGAGAATCAGCTTCGCGGACAGTGTCTCCACATACTTCTGAATATATCTTTTAAGCGGTCTTGCACCGTAGACGGGGTCGTAAGCCTGCTCCGCAATAAACCGTTCCGCTTCAGGCGTCAGTTCGATTCCCAGTTCCCGGTCCGCCAATCTCCTGTTCAGATCGTCCACGATCAGGCGGATAATACCGCCGATATTATCCTTTGTCAAAGGCTTAAACAGGATGGTTTCATCCAGTCTGTTCAGAAATTCCGGCCGGAAATGATTTCGCAGATCTCCCATTACCAGTTCTTCTGCTTCCGGTGTAATCGCGCCCTGTGCATCGATTCCCTCCAACAGATATTCTGCCCCGATATTGGAGGTCATGATCAGAATCGTGTTCTTAAAATCTACCGTCCTTCCCTGGGAATCCGTGATTCGTCCATCGTCCAGCACCTGCAGGAGCACGTTGAACACATCCGGATGCGCCTTCTCTATCTCATCAAACAGGACAACCGAGTACGGCTTTCTTCTGACCGCTTCGGTCAATTGTCCGCCTTCCTCGTATCCCACATATCCCGGAGGTGCCCCGATCAGTCTGGAAACGGAGTACTTCTCCATATATTCACTCATATCGATGCGCACCATGTTCGTCTCGTCGTCGAACAGCGAAGCCGCAAGCGCTTTCGCAAGCTCCGTCTTACCCACTCCGGTAGGTCCCAAGAACAGGAAGGACCCAATCGGCTTCGTGGGATCTTTGATCCCCGCCTTGGAGCGGATGATCGCCTCCGTCACCTTCGTCACGCCCTCATCCTGCCCGATCACGCGCTTATGCAGCTCATCGTCCAAGTGCAGCGTCTTATTTCGCTCGCTCTCCGTCAACTTGGACACCGGTATACCCGTCCAGCGGGAGATGATTTTGGCAATCTCCTCGTCGGAGACACTCTCATGTACAAGGGACAAATCTTCCTTGCTGACCTTCTCCTCCTCAATTTCCAACTGCTGTTTCAGGGACGGGAGCTTACCGTAACTTAACTCCGCCGCTTTCTCATAATCTCCGTCACGCTGGGCAATCTGAATCTGGTTGTTGACATCGTCTATCTCCTCGCGAATCTTTGATAGTTTCTCCACGGAAGCCTTCTCATTCTCCCACTGTGCCATGCGGTTTTTCAGTTCTTCTTTCAACTCCGCAAGTTCTCTCTGTAAATTGGCAAGCCGGTCCCTGCTCAGATTGTCATCTTCTTTCTTGAGGGCAGTCTCCTCGATCTCCAACTGCATTACCTTGCGCTGCAGTTCATCCAGTTCTGTCGGCATGGAGTCCAACTCCGTCTTGATCAACGCGCACGCCTCATCCACCAGATCGATCGCCTTGTCAGGCAAAAATCTGTCCGAGATATAGCGGTTGGACAATACCGCGGCGCTGACCAGGGCGTTGTCCATGATCTTCACACCGTGGAACACCTCGTACCGCTCCTTTAATCCGCGCAGAATGGAGATGGTATCCTCCACCGTCGGCTCCTCCACCATCACGGGCTGGAAACGACGTTCCAAAGCCGCGTCTTTCTCAATATACTGGCGGTATTCGTCCAGCGTCGTTGCACCGATACAGTGCAGTTCACCTCTCGCCAGCATAGGTTTGAGCATGTTGCCCGCATCCATGGCGCCGTCCGTCTTGCCCGCACCGACGATTGTGTGCAGTTCGTCGATGAAAAGGATAATCTGACCGTCGCTGTTCTTCACATCGTCCAGCACCGCTTTCAGACGTTCCTCGAACTCGCCCCGGTACTTGGCTCCCGCCACCAGCGCGCCCATATCCAACGCGAAAATCTTCTTGTCTTTCAATCCTTCCGGCACATCTCCCCTGACAATACGCTGAGCCAGACCTTCCGCTACCGCCGTCTTACCGACGCCGGGTTCACCGATCAGCACCGGATTGTTCTTCGTCTTACGGGACAGGATACGGATCACGTTTCGAATCTCATTGTCCCTGCCGATGACCGGGTCGAGTTTCTGGTTTCTTGCCCGCTCCACCAGATCCTGACCGTACTTCTCCAATGTGTCATAGGTCGCCTCCGGATTGTCCGATGTGACCCGCTGATTGCCGCGCACCGTTGAAAGTGCCTGAAGGAACCGCTCTCTCGTGATGCCAAACTCGCGGAAAATCTCTCGGATTTCTTTATTCGGCTGCTTGATCATCGCGAGGAAAAGATGCTCCACGGACACGTACTCGTCGCCGAGCTGCTTCGCCTCATCCTCTGCGCCGATCAGCACCTTGTTTAAGTCCTGACCGATATAAATCTGTCCGCCCTGCACTTTGACGCGCTTGTTAAGTCCCTGCTCCACGCGGTTTATGAAATACTCCTTCTGTATTTCCATCTTTTCAATCAATTTCAAAATCAGGCTGTCGTCTATGGTGAGCAAACTGTAGAGCAAATGCTCCTGCTCAATCTCCTGATTGCCGTATTCGTATGCCAGTTTCTC
>JAFLTD010000072.1 GCA_022510625.1 Lachnospiraceae bacterium | reverse complement strand
TGGCATATGAGCATGAAAAGCAGAGTGATGCCGGAAATCTGGCATATGTGGAGGAACATTGGGATGAGCTTATAGAATGCTGGAACAGAGCGCTGGAAGGTTTTGAGGAGTTATACAGGGAAAGCGGAAGGGAGCAGGAGGCGGCTGCAGCGACAGCAGTTCCTGTGACGGATGAATTTGACCAGACATATGAGGTGACGCCGGAGGAGATTGACGAGGTGATTTCATGGCTTGATGAATTTGAGACAACAAAGGCGGAGGAGAAAATGAAAGAATGGCTGCTAAAACCCCTAAATCAGGAGCAGAGGACGCTCATAACAAACGCCCTGTCAGCCAGTGAAGATGAATTTGATTATGAGAAGGCAGTAGAAATACTTACGAATCATTAAAGTGGCCGGCATTACAGAAGAAAATTTGCGGATGCTGTCAATATGAGATACAGAACAATAGACAACAACCCCGGAGATTTCTCCGGGGTCATTTCATGCTTTATCCTAATTGGCGCAATCTTATGCATCGCATCCGCAGTCAAAACCGGGATTGAATGCGTAGAAGTTCTTAGAATCAAGATTATCCTGAACGATGCGCAGAGCTTCACCGAATCTCTGGAAGTGAACCAACTCGCGCTGGCGCAGGAATCGGATCGGTTCGCAGATGTCATTGTCATGAATCAGACGAAGGATATTGTCATAAGTGGTGCGGGCTTTCTGCTCCGCAGCCATATCCTCCATCAGGTCAGTGATGATATCGCCCTTGGACTGGAATTCGCATGCATTGAACGGAACACCGCCCGCAGCCTGCGGCCAGATGCCTACGGTGTGATCCACATAGTAGTTGGCGAATCCGGAATTCTCAATCTCATCCATGGATAAGTCTTTGGTCAGCTGATGAACGATGGTGGCAACCATCTCAAGATGTGCCAATTCCTCTGTACCGATGTCTGTCAGGATGGCTGAGACTTCTCTGTAAGGACATGCATATCTCTGGGAGAGATAGCGCATGGATGCGCCCATCTCACCGTCCGGTCCGCCGTACTGGCTGATGATGACCTGAGCAAGTTTGGCGTTAGATTCTTTGATGTTGACAGGATACTGAAGTCTTCTTTCATAATTCCACATTAAGCGCAACCTCCTTCCCAGGGCATAGGCAGTGTCGCCCAATTCCAATCACCGCAGCCTGATGTGTCGGCGAGGGCGATCGTCAGTGGTCCGAATTTCTGCGAATATTCTTTTTTGGCCTGATTTGTCATACGATTATAATGGTTGAAGTATTCCATGGCGTTTCTGTCGGTAGGATGGGTGTCGAGATACAGGGACAGCTCAACGACCACGAAGTCCAGAATGCCGATGTCATGCAGCAGTTTTTCCTGCTCATTTGAGAAATTTGTATTCATTAGTTACAACATCTCCTTCCTGTGAACGGTTTGTCGAGTTCAGGGAAAATCGTTCCGATATCATATGCTTCTTCGAGATTATCATTAATTCCGTTGAATTGCTGCCACGGAACATATGCCATTGCGAGAGGAAAATTGTCACAATTTTCTTTGTATAGATAGTCTTTCATAAGATTCCTTTCATATTTTTCAGATGTTTTTAATATCATAATATGTTATAATCTTGGCAGTGTGTTTGATTTACCCCAATGCTTGTTGAGAAAGGAGGAATTTGCTTTGATACAAGTTGAAGATTTGGTTAAAAAATATGAAATACATCCGGTCATAAATCATCTGTCGTTCACAGTAGAAAAGGGACAGATATACGGATTCTTAGGACCTAACGGTGCGGGCAAGTCCACGACGATGAACATCATAACCGGATATATCGCCGCAAACAGCGGCACGGTTAAAATTAATGGGTTTGACATTCTGAAGGAGCCCGAGAAGGCGAAGCAGTGTATCGGATATCTGCCGGAAGTTCCCCCGCTCTATACAGACATGACGGTGAAGGAATATCTGCTTTTTGTGGCGGAACTTAAAAAGGTTCCGAAGAAGGAACGCAAGAGTCATGTGGAAGAGATAGTGGAGAGGACGCAGCTTAGGGATGTGAAAGACCGGCTGATAAAGAACATTTCCAAGGGATACAAGCAGCGTGTGGGACTTGCTCAAGCGCTGATCGGCAATCCTGAGGTACTTATATTGGATGAGCCTATGGTAGGGCTGGACCCGAAACAGATCATAGAGATGCGGACACTGATCAAGAGTCTGGCAAAGGATCACACGGTCATCCTGAGTTCACATATTCTTTCCGAGGTGAGCGCGGTGTGTGACCACATCATGATCATATCGAACGGAAAGCTGGCGGCGAGCGGTTCTCCGCAGGAATTGCAGGAGATGATGCACGGCAGGACGGAGCTGGAGATCGTTGCCATCGGAACGAAAGAGCATGCGGAAGATATTCTGCAAAAGATAGACGGAATTGGATCGTATGAGGTAGAGTCCGGGGACGATGCCGACTCTGTCAGAATTCGTGTGCAGACGGATGGGGAGAAGGATATGCGCAAATCTCTTTCGCTGGCGATGGCGGAGGCGGGTCTTGCGATTCTTTCCATGAATCGTGTTGAAACGTCTCTGGAGGATATATTCCTGGAACTTACGAAGAGTGAAATTGTATTTGTAGAGAATCCGAAAGATAATATGGAGGAGAAGGAGGAGTCGGGCGATGGCAGCTATCTATAAGAGAGAGTTGAAGGCTTTCTTCTTCTCGGTTGTGGGATGGCTCTATATTGCAGTCATGATAGCCGTGATGGGACTTTACTTTTTCATATGTAACATGCTCATCGGTTATCCGACGATATCCTATATGCTGCAGGCGGATGTCTTCCTGATCGTCTTTACCATACCGATCTTGACGATGCGTTCTCTTTCTGAGGAGCGGAAGCATAAGACCGACCAGTTGATTCTGACGGCACCGATATCGGTGGGAAAGATCGTCATGGGCAAATATTTGGCGATGGTGACGCTGTTTGCGGTTCCGCTTGTTGTGTTTGGTATTACGCCGCTTTTTTTGATGCGTGCGGGAGCATTTCAAATTGGAATGTCATACACTTCTTTGCTGGGCTTTTTCCTGTACGGGTGTTTGGGACTTGCAATAGGTCTCCTGGTCTCGTCATTTACGGAGAGTGTAGTGGTTTCAGCGGTACTCACTCTGGTCGTTATGTTTGCAGGCTACGTTATGAGTGGGATCAGCAGCCTTATCTCCGCATCCGGCACTACGAGTTTTGCGGATATTGCGGTTAAAATCCTAAACGGTTTTGACATGGTGAGCAGATTTGACATCCTTTCCAGCGGATATTTCGATGTGGAGGCGATAGTATATTACCTGACATTTATAGCATTTGTCTTATTCTGCACCGCGCAGTCCATTCATAAGCGCAGGTACGCATTTGCAGGCAGAGGCATTAAGATTGGAGCTTACAGTATCTTTAATATTCTGGTCGGCGCTGCACTGACTATATTGGTCAATATTGGACTCAGTTACATTCCGGAGCAGTATACATCCTTTGATGTGACGGCAAACAAGATTTTTACGGTTACAGAGGATACCGTACAGTTTGTTAGCAACCTTTCAAAGGACGTGACAATTTATGTCCTGGCAGATGAGAATGCGAAGGACGGGGATCTGGACAGAATGCTGCAACAGCTGAAAGGATATTCCGGCCATATCCGGGTAGAGTATGTCAGTCCGATAGCAAATCCGATGTTCTATTACAATTATACTGATTCGCGACCTTCGGACAACAGCCTGATCGTGGTGGGAGAGAATGACAGCGCAGTTCTGGAGTACAGCGAATTGTATATCCTTCAGATGAACTACGAAACTTATGAAAACGAAATAGTGGGAATCGACGCGGAAGGTCAGCTGATATCTGCAATCATGCGGGTGACATCGGAAGATAAACCGAAATTTTATTCTGTGTTGGGACATGGTGAGCTTGTGTTCGACGACACGTTCCATGATGCGCTGAACAAAGAAAATGTGGCTTACGAATATCTGGAACTGTATTCGGTGGATGAGATACCGTCGGATGCCGCTGCCGTAATTTTCAATGCACCTGTCAGTGACTATTCAAACGATGATGTGAAGAAGGTCTTGGACTATCTTGACCGGGGCGGCAACGCTTTCATCATCCCCACGCTGACGAATGAGAGCATGGACAACTTTGATAAGATATTGGGATATTATGGTGTTTCCGTTGTGGACGGTCTCATTGTGGAACTTGACCGCAGCAGTTATTATCAGTCGCCCTATTACTTGTTTCCATATATGGAGTATATGAATCTCACAGAGAACCTTTACGGAGGAACTGTTTTTGCACCGGCATCAAGGGGATTGATCTACGATGAGGATGCTGACGATATCCGTTACGTTCCGTTTCTCATGTCAAGTGATGAATCTTTCAGCAAAACAAGTAATCTCGACGCAGAAGATTACCGTAAGGGGGCTGCGGACATCGACGGACCTTTTGTGATCGGTATGCAGGCCGAGAAACCCGCACAGGACGGAGAAATATCTCAGGCAGTGATCGTAGCCACGGAGCAGATGTTCACATACGAGGCGGACAGTATGGTACCAGGATACAATGTCAAATTGTTCGGGAACATTGTTGCGAGTCTGGCAGACCGTGATATTTCCGTGACTGTTCCGATTAAATATTACGAGATTGGAAATCTCGTATTTAGGGAGAGAACCGTGAGGATATCGTTTGCTGTGATCTTCCTGATGGCTGTTGAATGTCTGCTGGCGGCAATTTTTGTGCCTTTGAGGCGCAGGAATAAATAAATGTGCTGCGGGATATGCAGGTGGTGGAATTGTGCTTGATTTTAGTGTGGGTTTATGCAAAAATATACTTGTGAAATAATTAACATTGCACTGGCGGAGGGATGTCATGAGAGGAATTGATACGCAGGTTCGTAAGAACAGACGCCGTATTTTTAAAGAGGTGGCTGATCTGGCTTATCATTCGGATAATTTAATAGATGATGTGGAAGCTCTTCCGTATAAAATCGTTGATTACGATGAATCTGAATATGAGAGTATCTACAGAGAACGTGCGATTGTCCGTGAGCGTATCAGGCTTGCCATGGGACTGTCGCTCAGGCCGGAGAATCGGCTGGTCCATCTGACACAGGGTTTGGAGGAAAGCAATATTGCCGAGAAATATTACGAACCGCCGCTGATGCAGGTTATTCCTTCGGCGTGCAACGCTTGTCCGGAGAACTGCTATCATGTGACTGATCTGTGTATGGGCTGTGTGGCACATCCCTGCCGTGAAGTATGTCCGCGGGGTGCCATATCCATGAAGAACGGTAAATCCGTGATCGATCAGGATAAGTGTATTAAATGCGGTAAATGCAAGGCGGTGTGTCCTTACGATGCCATATCCCATCAGGTCAGACCGTGTGCGGGAGCCTGTGGCGTAAATGCAATTAAAAATGACGCAAAGGGCAGAGCGGTCATAGACAATGACCTGTGTGTTTCCTGCGGACAGTGTATGGTGAACTGTCCTTTCGGTGCCATAGCGGACAAGTCCCAGATATTCCAGCTGATACGTGCCATGCAGTCGGGCCATAAGATTATTGCACAGGTGGCACCTGCTTTTGCGGGACAGTTCGGTCCTGATGTGACGCCGGACATGCTCAAGGCAGCGCTCAAGGAACTGGGATTTTATGATGTCTATGAGACAGCTCTTGGTGCGGATTTGGGTGCTATGGCTGAAGCAAAGCACTATGCTTCGGAGGTTGCCACGGGAAATGTGCCTTTCAGCCTGACATCCTGCTGTCCTTCGTGGTCCGTGCTGGCGAAGAGATTTTTCCCTGAGACGATAGACAAGATATCCAACGAACTGACGCCGATGGTTGCCACGGCAAGAATTATTAAAAAAGACCATCCGGATGCGAAAGTGGTGTTCATAGGACCTTGTGCATCCAAGAAACTGGAGGCGTCCAGAAGAACAATCCGATCTGATGTGGATTTCGTGATTACCTTTGAGGAGTTGATCGGTATCTTTGAGGCCAGAGGAATACTGCTCGATGAGATTCAGACAATGGATGAGCTCAAAGGTGCCACAGGCGCGGGACGGGGTTACGGTGTCGCAGGCGGTGTGGCGAGTGCCATCGAGGAGTGTGTGAGAGAATATTATCCCGATGTGGAAGTAAATATTGAGCATGCCGAAAGCCTGTCGGAGTGCAAGAAGATGCTGATGCTTGCGAAGGCGGGTAAGAAAAACGGATGCCTGATTGAAGGTATGGCGTGTCCGGGAGGTTGTGTTGCGGGCGCGGGTACAAACATTGCCGTTCCTGATGCGGTCAAGGCTGTAACTTCCTTTAAAGAAGCTGCTGACAAGAAAATTCCGGACTTAAAGTGATGTTACACAAGCAAACGTCATGAGTAACTGCGCGAAATCCAGAATATGGCGTTGCAGAATGGAGGAAATATGGGTACGAAAATAAGAACGAGATATGCGCCCAGCCCTACTGGGAAAATGCACGTAGGTAATCTGCGCACCGCATTATATGAGTTTTTAATTGCAAAACATGAGGGTGGAGATTTTATGCTCCGTATCGAGGACACAGACCAGGAGAGATTTGTGGAAGGCGCTACGGAAATCATTTACCGCACCTTGGAAAAGGCCGGTCTTGTACATGACGAAGGACCGGACAAGGATGGAGGTTATGGCCCTTATGTGCAGAGCGAGCGTGTGAAGACAGGGATATACATGAAATATGCAAAAGAGCTTATCGATAAGGGCGAAGCGTATTACTGTTTCTGTGACAAGGAGCGTCTGGCTTCCTTGAAAACGGAAGTAGTGGAGGGCAAGGAGATCTCTATCTACGATAAGCACTGCCTGCATTTGTCCAAGGAGGAAATCGAGGCAAATTTAGCTTCCGGTAAGCCCTATGTTATTCGCCAGAACAATCCCACGGAAGGAACAACCACCTTTCATGATGTTCTCTACGGCGATATCACGGTGGACAATGCCGAGTTGGACGATATGATACTGATTAAATCCGACGGTTATCCGACCTACAATTTTGCGAACGTGGTGGACGATCATACCATGAATATCACTCATGTGGTGCGGGGAAACGAGTATATTTCATCTTCTCCGAAATATACGCGGCTGTATGAGGCTTTTGGCTGGGAGGAGCCGGTGTATGTGCATCTGCCGCTGATCACCGGAGAGAGCCATAAGAAGCTGTCCAAGAGAGACGGTGATTTTTCCTTCGAGGACTTGTTGGAGCAGGGATTTACAGCGGAAGCCATTATCAACTTTATCGCCCTCTTGGGTTGGAGTCCTGAGGACAACAGAGAGATATTTACTCTGGAGGAGTTGATTAAGGAATTTGATTATCATAGAATCAGTAAATCTCCCGCAGTATTTGATGTTGTGAAGCTGCGTTGGATGAACGGCGAATATTTTAAGGCCATGGACGAGGACAGGTTCTATGAGATGGCAGAGCCATATCTTACAGAGGCGCTCTCGAAGGATCTGGATTTGCATAGGATTGCCGCAATGGTCAAGACAAGAATTGAGATTTTTCCGGATATCAAGGAAATGGTCGATTTCTTTGAAACATTACCGGAGTACGATGTTGAGATGTATACCCACAAGAAGATGAAGACGAGCAGGGAGTCCAGTTTGGAAGTGCTTGAGGAACTTCTTCCTCTACTGGAAGAACAGACCGATTACAGCAACGATGCGCTGTACCGGACACTGGTATCCTATGTGGAGAAAAAGGACTGTAAGAATGGGTATGTGATGTGGCCGGTGAGAACGGCGGTCTCCGGGAAGCAGATGACGCCGGCGGGCGCCACGGAGATCATGGAAGTGCTGGGCAAGGAAGAATCTCTTGCCAGAATACGTAAAGGAATCGATAAATTAAAAGGTGCCTGATTTAAGATCAAGTCCTAACCAGGACAGGGCAATTATGCATACTGTCGGGGCCGCACAGGTTTTTGCGGGACCCGGCAGCGGCAAAACCTATGTCACCGTGCAGCGCATCAAATATCTCATCACACATCAGGGCGCAGACCCGTCACAAATTCTTGTCATCACTTTTACGAAAGCGGCGGCGCAGGAAATGCAGGAACGTTTCTTTCGTCTCATGGAACCGGAGAGACCACCGGTGAGGTTCGGCACCTTTCATGCCGTGTTCTATCATATTCTGAAACAATCGACGCAGTATCGCGACTATTCAATTATTACAGAATCTGCGAAGAGGAAGCTGATCAGACAGATTATTCGTATGCGACCGCAGTTGGCCTGTCTACAGGAGGAAGATCTGGAAGAGCTGACCGCTTTACTATGTGTGTATCAGTCATCGTCCGTCGTCAGACCAATTTCGGTACAGAAAATAAGTGAAGAAGACTTGCTTTTCCTTGTAAGAGAGTATGAATCATACTTGCGGGAGTTCAGGCAGATGGATTTTGACGGTATTACACGGTACTGTCGGTCGCTGCTTTCGGATGATCCGGCATTGCTTGCCGTGTGGCAGGCGCGGTTTCGTTTTATTCTGATCGATGAATTTCAGGATATATCGCCGGATCAGTATGAAATCATTAAACTTCTGGCGGCGCCTGAGAACAATCTCTTTATCGTTGGTGATGATGACCAGTCAATCTACGGATTCAGAGGCGCCAGTCCGGACAGTATGCAGACATTTATGAATGATTTCCCTGATGCGGAGAAAATATTTCTCGATGTAAATTATCGGTGTAACAGCCGGATTGTGGACGCGGCGGGCGCAGTGATCAGGGAGAACGTAAACCGTGTTGAGAAGCAGATTCGTGCCGCACACGAGAACGGGGATGGATTTTTTCTTCAAATATTCGAGGATGAGTCGGAAGAAGAAACCTATATTACACAGAGTCTGAAGAGTAAACAAGAAGCGGGAGAGTCAGCGCAATGTGCAATGATATGCAGGACTAACTATGAGTGCGCTATATGGGCGCAGATTCTGCGAAAGAACGGGATTGCGTTTTACATGAAGGAGACGCCGAAGAATCCGTTCCGACATTTTGTCATTCAGGATATTATGGCGTATCTTGCATTGGCGCAGGGTGAACTTCTTCGGAAGCATTTCCTGCGCATTATCAACAGGCCTGTCAGATATCTGAAGCGGGAGAGTATGCAGGGGGAACGCGTCAGTGAAAGCGAAATGCTGGACTATTATAAGAATACGCCTTTATTGCAGCAAGAGGTGCAAAAGCTTTTTCGTGATCTGGAAAGTCTGAAATCCAAAAGATTGTACTTGCAGATACATTATATCCGAAATGTAATCGGGTATGACGGTTTCCTGCGGGATAAATACGGAATAGATAAGGCTGGGGACTTGCTGCAGATTGCAGACAGGTTTCAGGAGTTATCAAAGCGGTATCAGACATATGCAGAGTTGAATGACTATATTAGTCAATATGATGAGACAATACAGACATCACAGGAGAAAAAGTCGGGACAAGACGGTTCACCGGACCAAATCACGGTAGGAACAGGTATCCGGCTGATAACAATGCATGCATCCAAAGGACTGGAGTTTGATACGGTCTACCTGCCGGGTTGTCAGGAAGGGAAGATTCCGTCGGCAAAGTCGCAGACACAGGAGGAGATTGAGGAGGAACGGCGCATGTTTTATGTTGCAATGACAAGGGCAAAGAAAGAGTTATACGTTACGGCATACAAAGGAAAAAGCGGGAAAGATATGCCTTCCCGCTTTCTGAAATGCTTATGTCAGTCCTCTTCATCTACCAGTTCATCAAATTCCGAGGCATCCAGATACTCGTCAAAAGCGTCTGCTACGGCCTCATATTCATCATCATCATCAATATACTCTAGTTCGGGTTCCTCATTCGGATCATCCGGATTCTCACTGTAGCGATAGAACCAGACTTCTCCGTCGACATTGTCACCGCTCTCATCAAGCGGCAGAAGCGCAATATAGTCACGATTTGAAACTGTCAGGATGGTAACAACGGCGCATGTGACAGATGTACCGTCATCCAGATCCAGTTCTACGGTCATTTCTTCCGCATCGTAGCCGTTATCCGCGTTCTGATTATTTTTGCTCATATAACTGCCTCCTTTTACAAAGTGTATTGAACCAATCATTTTTGCTGAAAATAATCGGTTCAATACACTGGAATAGTTATATTTTACAGAATAAATCGAAGATATTCAACGTACAAATATTTTTTTATTTAGAAAAAAGAGTTTCTATGTTAAAATACACATATGAGACGAAAACGAGATAAAATTGCCGGAGGATTTCATGCGTAAAGAATTTGAAGTGACAGTAGCACAGCCCTATCCGTTAGGTGCATCTTTTCAGCAGGAAGGGATGCACATCGCAGCGGTATGCGCACGGACGGATCAAAGCGGTGCTTCAGATGAATTTGGCGTGATACTGTATGACAGAAAACATAAAGACGGTATGAGGATACCTTTTCCGAAGGAGAGCAGAGTGGGTTCGGTCTGCTCCATGCTGATCAAGGATTATCATGACAGAGAGTGCAGTTATCTGTTCTATTGCGGTGACAGGACATGGCAGGACCCCTATTGCAAGAAAATAGAGAATTCCTATCGGTACGGCACAAGAAGGAAGCATCTTCCACGGTGCATGGTTCAGGCACAGACCTATGACTGGGAAGGTGATCGGACATTGGGGTACCGTTACGAGGATATGATTCTCTACACTTTGCATGTGCGCGGCTTCACTAAACATAAGTCTTCCGGTGTGGAGCACAGAGGAACCTATCGTGGGCTGACGGAGAAGATCCCCTATTTGAATGATTTGGGCATTACATCGGTTATGCTGATGCCGTCTTACGAATTTGATGAGATTATGGACTATGAGAACTCTCTGGAGTCCATGTCCATGGAACAGGCCGCAGCTTCCTATAAACAGGTTCCGACGCAGACAAATACGGATGAAAAAGGAAACACCGTTAAAAAGGATATACAACGGATAAATTTCTGGGGATACCAGAGAGGACTGTATTATATTCCGAAATGTGGTTATGCCTATGGCAAAGATGCCATGACGGAGTATAAGGATATGGTCAAAGCAATGCACCGGAACGGGATAGAAGTACTTATGCAGTTCTATTTTCCGCCGGAGATTACACCGATGGAGTTGACGGAGATATTAAAGTATTGGGTGCTGGAGTACCACATAGACGGTTTTCATCTTCTCGGTGTGGATATTCCGATTGCGATGCTTTCAAAAGAACCGCTTCTTTCGGCAACCAAAATTATGACATTACAGCAGTACAGTCCGGAACCGAGAGATTATGTGGCGAGGACACGCAGTCTCGGATGGATGAACGATGGTTTCCTCTATGATATCCGCAGGCTGGTCAAAGGCGATGATAACATGATCAATCAGTTGATCTATCAGGTGCGGAACAATTGTCTCGAGACGGGAATTGTGAATTATATCGCGAAATGGGAAGGTATGCGGCTTGCGGATATGGTTTCCTATGACCGTAAGCATAACGAGGCTAACGGTGAGGATAATCAGGACGGTACGGACTATAATTGCAGTTGGAACTGCGGGGTGGAAGGAAAGAGCCGCAGGAAGAATATTACGGATCTTCGCCTGCGTCAGATGAAAAATGCGTTGTCACTTGTATTCCTGTCACAGGGGACTCCGCTTCTGTACAGTGGAGACGAGTTCGGGAATACGCAGGACGGAAACAATAATCCATACTGTCAGGACAATGCCGTCGCATGGATTAAGTGGAATCATGCGGAGAGCGGCAAAGAATTGCTTGAATATACGAAGATGCTGATTCAACTGCGCAAGAATCATCCCATTCTGCACAGCAGCATACCGTTAAAAGGGATGGACTATCTGTCCTGCGGCTATCCGGATATTTCTTTTCATGGTAAAGAGGCGTGGAGGCCGGATATGAGCCCGGCCAGCAGGAGTATAGGAATCATGTACTGCGGATCCTACGGCGAGATTGACGGACACAAAGATGAAACATTCTTCTATATAGGTATCAATCTGCATTGGAAGGCATATTATCTGGGGCTCCCTCAGTTACCGAAGGGAAAAGAATGGACACTGTATGTGTCCACCGATCCGCATGAGGCTAAGGATGAAAATCTTCAGGAGACAGGAGAGGAGACTTCGGAGCCTAAGCAGGAAATCTATGTGGGCCCGCGGACAGTGGTGATCTATACGGTCAAGGATTCCGAACTGATATCGGATAAGCGTCGTAGAAAATCATAATGAATGAAACAGAGGAAGAGACACTCATGAATAAGGCATGGAATCATTTCAAGACAATCACATATCATAAATTTCTCGTCATGGAAGGGTGTTTTAAGGTAGGACTCTATTACCAGGGAATCGTGCATGATCTATCCAAGTACAGCCCAGCGGAATTTATGGTAGGAGCCCGTTATTGGCAGGGAGACAGAAGTCCCAATAATGCGGAGCGGGAGGATATCGGTTATTCCTCCGCATGGCTGCACCACAAGGGACGCAACAAACATCACTATGAATATTGGATGGACTACAGCACGCATGATGTTGAAGGCGCAATAAAGCCGGCACCTATGCCGACACGCTATGTCATAGAGATGTTTATGGACCGGATCGCCGCATGCAAAGTGTATCACAAAGATGCTTATAAGGATCATGATCCGCTTCTGTATTATCAATCATCCAAGACACCGCCGCCGTTACATCCGAGAACTAAGAGGCAGCTGGAGTTTCTGCTTCACATGTTGGCGGATTACGGCGAAGAGAAGACTTTTCGCTATATCAGAACGAGAATATTGCGTGATCACAGAAGATGAGTGACACACTTACTCCTTTTTGCATAGCATATAGTATGAGAAAAAGGAGATAAGAGTATGAGTTCTTGGTTAATTCTGTTTTTATTACTTTTCGGCAATCAGAACGGTCGTAATAGCGACAATAATACAAACGATGACTGTGGCTGCGGACGGAATAACAATCGCGGCAATCGTGAGTTCGACTGTGATAACGATAACGGCCGTGGAAGAGGCCGCGACTTTGACTGCGATAACGACAATAACCGCGGAAGAGGCCGTGACTTTGACTGTGATAACGATAACAACCGCGGAAGAGGTCGTGATTTTGACAACGATTGTGACCGCAATTGGGGAAGAAACCGAGGTGAAGACGGGGATTGCGGATGCGATAACAATAACAACAATGAACCCCGTTTCGATCCCCGCTTTGAATCCAGATCGTTTGACAACAATTGTGATAACAATCAGGACTGCGGATGCAACAATCAGTAAGTACCATAATAGTGCCCTTTCTTTTTGGTTGACGGAAGGAAAGGGCAATGTTAAACTGTTTTTTGATACAAGCTTTGGAGTAAAAGCTCCGGAACGGAGGAGAACATGATAGACGGACAGAAAGTTTTATTCAGCGGTATGCAGGCAACAGGGAATCTGACTCTCGGGAATTATCTCGGCGCTTTGAAGAATTGGGTAACCCTGTGTGATGAGTATATGTGTTTTTACTCGGTTGTAGATTTGCATTCCATCACGGTCAGACAAGATCCGGCGGAGCTTCGCAGACGTGCCAGAAATCTTTTGACTCTGTATATTGCAGCGGGACTTGATCCCGAGAAAAACTGTTTATATTATCAGTCTCATGTGTCGGGACATACCGAGTTGTCTTGGATTCTGAACTGTTTTACTTATATGGGAGAGTTGAACCGCATGACGCAGTTTAAGGATAAGGCGGCCAAGCATGCGGATAATATCAATGCAGGTCTTTTTACGTATCCGGTATTGATGGCGGCGGATATTCTTCTGTATCAGGCGGATGTGGTGCCGGTGGGCAAGGATCAGCTGCAGCATCTGGAAATCACCAGAGATATAGCACAGCGTTTTAATGCAATCTACGGGGATGTATTCACGATACCGGAGCCATATATAGGCAAAACGGGTGCAAGCATCAAGAGTCTGCAGGATCCCGCCAAGAAGATGTCCAAGTCGGATGAGAATCCCAACGCAAGTATCTATCTGATGGACGATCCCGATACGATCATGCGCAAATTCAAGAGAGCGGTAACGGATTCGGAAGCCTGTGTCCGCTATTCGGAAGAACAGCCGGGTATAAGAAACCTAATTGATATATACAGCGTATGTACAGGCAAAGCACCTGCCGATATTGAGAGAGAGTTTGACGGCAAAGGATACGGTGATTTCAAGACTGCGGTGGGAGAGTCTGTAGTCGGCGTACTGAAGCCGTTACAAGACCGTTTTGACGATCTGAGCAAGAATAAGGATTATATCGACAAGATCATCAAGGACAATGCGGAAAAGGCTAATTATTACGCGCAGAAAACTCTCCGTAAGGTACAGAAAAAAGTCGGCTTCCCGGAGCGAGTGCGATAACTTTACTCTTGAAAAAGCTCCGTGAACGCACCCATATCGGAGAGCGGCTCATTGCCTTGAGTCAGATGCGTCGTGTCTCCGATGACTTGAGCCCTGAAAAAGGCGATATTGTTTTGTCTTTCTTCCGTGTTAAAAATTGTCACGGAGGTGGGTGCCAGATAGAGGCTGTGAAGCAGAAGGACGGGTGATATGCCGAGAAGATGGCTCATCATCATGCATGTAATACCCAAGTGACAGAAAATGACAATTGTGTCATGAACTTTGTTTTCATTTAATTGCGTATCATTAGTATTGACATAATAGTTGTGATGTCTCTTGTAACCGTACTCTGAGAGGAGCCGGTCAAGACCGTCGCAGACTTCCTGATAGGCGGGCAGTAGTTCCGGATTGGAGCGGTAGATGTCCGTCTTTTTCCATGCTTCGCGGTCGTACATCTGTGGGATTTCCGTCCAGTATTCGGGCATAAAATCCCAAGGAACACCGATACGGCCCGTAACAGGGTCTTCGATCTTATACGAAAATTCCTTCATCCATTCATAGGTGACTGCCTGTTTATGAATGCGTTCCAACGTGTAGGAAGCTGTCTGTTTGGCTCTGCCGAGTGGTGAACAGTAGAAATCGAACTCCCCGGTGGGCCACTTTACAATTCTGTCTGAAAGTAATTTTGCCTCCCTGGCACCTTTTTCTGTCAGGGCATCATTTTTATAATCGGGGTCACCGTGTCTGATCAATATGATTCTCATAAATTTTCTCCTGTACTATAATTTGAACAAATGAAACAAATATCATAATATCTATTCATTCTGCCAGAGCTTTAGTAAAATTTAATTAGTGTTTCTTTCTGATATGATATATAATAACATAAGTAAAAGCAATATTGAAATACGGAGGAGAACTATGTTTGGCACAAAGAAAACCGTAAATAACCCTTTTAACAACATGAATAATGTAAAAAAGGGAAATGGAACGAAAATTTTAACGATTGCGGTGGTACTGATAGTCTTAGCAATACTTGTCAGTGAATCCTATTACTCCATCAAGGAGGAAGAACAGGCGGTGGTATGTACTTTTGGTTCACCGAAGGCGGTTACCACACCGGGGCTTCATTTTAAAATTCCCTTTATCCAGACCGTGACGAAGGTGAACACCACGATTCAGGGATTCTCCATCGGCTATACTTCCATGGGTGAGGAGGAGGATGCGCTGATGATCACATCCGACTACAATTTCATTCTGGTGGATTTCTATGCCGAATATAGAGTGACCGATCCGGTCAAAGCGTTATATGCATCTGAGGATCCGGAACTTGTGCTCAGGAACATTGCACAGAACTGTATCAGAACGACGATTGGCTCCTATACCGTGGACAGTGTCCTTACGACCGGTAAGAATGAGATTCAGTCTAATATCAAGCAGCTTATATTGGATAAACTGGAAG
>JAFLTD010000071.1 GCA_022510625.1 Lachnospiraceae bacterium | reverse complement strand
CTACCATAATTTATTCCTCCTTGAATTTAATGTGGCTTCCTTGCCACTAATTTTTTCTTGTAATGGTCCCTCGGGTTCGTACGCTGCCTTCGGTCCCTTTACCTGTTACGTAAGCAAATTTGTTTTGCTTTACCTGTTATATATATCGGACGTCTCGCAATTTACTTTAGGGTTTTGAGAAAAAAATATTATTTTATTTCATTCTCATCCCATACACCCCAAATCCTTGTATCTACACGAATTTTCCCAATCTGTCCAGAATCATAAATTCCTGCTCAAGCATCTTATATAATGTCCCTTCTGCCTCAGTCAGCAGCTGCTCGGCATTCGCATTTTGGCTGATTCCCTGTATCTTGCCGTAGATTAATTCACTTATTTTCTGTTCTCTGCGGAGCATGGTCTCTACATGTCCGACTTTCATATCCAAATAAAACGGTGTGCGCATGGCATACTCCCACCACAGATCATCCACTACCGTCTTACTCACATTGGTCCACGGCTTTGTACCGCTTATCATATGAACAATACTGCAATTTTTTTTCAGTTCCTCCAATGAGTTGTAGGCATACTCTGTATCATTCATACTATAATATAAAGGTGAATAATTATATTTGGTCCGGTTCATATACTTTGTCTTGTCACAAAATAACAGATTAAGCATATCCTGATCGGGATACTCAATTTTAATATTCGGGTATCTTTTTAATATATCCGCATAGACCGCATAACAGAATCCATCCGCCAAAAGCTTCGGTATATTGAATAAGAGCACGCCCGCATTAAAAAATACCGTATTGTCATCCCTTGCAACTTCCCTACATTTCTGGCGTCTGTCTGCTTCCGACAAGAAGTCTTCACATCCTATCAGATAGTTGTCCTCAAAAGGTGTATTATATAACTCACTGATATCACCTGTAATCAGGATATCCACATCCAGATGCAGAATGCGGTCCAATGTTCCTCCAAACAAATCCGTTGCCAACAAACGATATGCATTTACCTCCGGCCAGTCACCGATTTGAAAGTCCTTCGCAGTTCCCGCCGGAATAAAAACCGGTATCAGCTCAATACCCTCCGAACCGATAATCTCATCCATCTGCTGAAAATCTTCATCCGTCAGTTCGTTATGAAGAATATATACCGACAACAATATGTCCTTGTGATGCTCTTTCAATGACATCAGCATAATGCAGGCATATTTCATATAATCACGGTTAATGGATATCATAATGTTCATAGTTTCTTTTCTCCCGTACAATTTAAGCCTCCTGCCCTTAAGGCAAGAGGCTTAGTGAATTGAATTACTTCTTATTATCATAGAATTGCGGCGACACATAATTCAAATTATTCATATTGTTGTAGTAATTTCTTGCCACCCGGTTCTTAGATGCGCCGCTTCCGATCTCCTGGCGTTTCTTCTTAAACTGATTTTCCGCCAACATCTTGTTGCGCATATTGCCGGCATTCAACGTTACGATCTTATCGGTGATCTGCTGAATCTGCTCCTTCATCCCGGTGATTTCATTGCGGTATCGATCCTTATTCTCGATCAGTTCTTCCCGCACTCTGTCATAGACCGATTCAAACCCCAGATCCAGCTTATCCAACTGCTCAATATAGGCGCTCTGCTGATCGATGGCCGCATCAAACGCGTCCATGTCAAACTCTTCCTGCTTCAGTATTTCCTCTTGAACACTGTTCTGCAGAATCATCTGATCCAGCAGTTTATTCTTCTTCTCAAGACTCTGCAACAATATCTGTGCACCACTCTGGTCCATACTCATACCTCTCTATGCCTTATTGCAACGCTTCATAACTTCCTTCCAAGTGTCCCTCAGACTGCGAAGATGTCCATTCACCTCTTCCAGAATCTCTTTATCTTTCTTAATGTTGGCCTCAAACAGACGTTGAAGCACATAGACATAGATCTTGTCAAATTCTTCCGCTACCTGGTATTTACGATCCAGAGTATTCCGAAATTCTTCGATAATGCGCTGCGTCTTCATAATATTCGTATGCGCCCGCTCCATATCCTTCTGCTCGATTCCCATGATAGCAACATTGCAGAACTTGATAGCACCCTCATACAGCATCAGAGTAATCTCCGCCGGTGAGGCGGTCAATATCTTGTTTCTCTGATACTCTTCATAAGGATTCTGTACCGGCATAAGTGTGTTCCTCCTTGATCGTACTTATACACTGATGATTTAACTATTGATTACCGCCAAGCATACCTGCCAGACCGTTGTTCTTGGACTGCAGCTTCGCCATCGCCGTCTCCATACGCGAGAATTTCTCATACCATTTATCCATGAGAGCATTCAACTTATCTTCTTCCTTGGTAATCTTCTCGCTATACTTTTTGTATTCTTTCTCCATCAACTTGTCGTTGTATACGGTGAAAGCACTGCTTGTATCCTTGATCGATGTCATCTTATCCGACAATTTCTCATACAGATTCTTGGACAGACCTGTGAAGAACTCCATGACCATATCAGGATCGTTCGCGAGAATCTTCCTCAGCATATCCTCCTCACCCTTCACGCTGGCATCGTCCGCATCACCGTTGATATGGTAAGCACCTTTCTCATTGTCAGCAGCATTGAAATATCCCAGTGTATTGATACCGAAGTCGGACAGATACATAGTCTTGCCGTTTACCTTAGCGCCCTGCATCATCACAGTCTTCATAGCATCTGTGATATCACCCAGCGTGCCGTCTCTGCGAAGCAGAGAATCTTTGATCCTCTTCTCCCACTCCTCAATCTCAGAATCAGCCATCTCGGCTTTCTCCTCTGAAGTCAGCGGATCATAACCTTTGGAAGAATCTGCATTATACAGCGCATCCATCTCATTGATCAGCTTATTGTACTCGGTGAAGAAGTTCTTGATCATATCGTAGATACCTTCTACATCGTTACCTGTTGTGATCGTAACATTATCCGCTTTCTCGTACACTGTGATCGTCATACCGTTGATATTGAAAGTATTGTCGGAGGATTCAAATGTCGCACCGTCCACGGTGATCATCGCATTAACGCCCACAATTCTGTCAGCATATCTGCCGGCCTTATAACCTTCACCGTTGATCATCTGATCTGCAAGTTCTACTTTCTTATCAAACTCATCCGCAACTTCCTGATTCATTTTATCCGAAGCACCGATGAACTTCTCAGTCTCGTTGCCCTCTTCATCCGTCTCGATCTCAGAATCATAATACGTATGATTTGCCTCAATGGTTGCCTCATTCGCCTCAATCTGGGACTGTCTATCCGCAATCGATTTAACAGCGGCATACCTCTTCGCAGCATAATCATACTGTTCCTGCTTCGCATCAACGTCAGCCTGTGCCGTTTCAATATCTGCCTCCAACTGCGCTTTTTCATCATCGGTAAGCGAATTCCCTTCGTCGTTCACACCGTCCGACAATTTTTTCTTAAGCGCTGCCAGATCCGCTTTGGCTGCATCCAGCTGCTGCTTCAGACCGTTCTGGCGCTCCTGCACGGGATTGCCATCCTCGTCCTCTACTACCTCGCCGTTCTCATCCTTCTTATCCTGTAATGTTCCGTGCAGCGCATCATAAAGAGACTGTGCATATTTTTGCAGAGTTTCCGCATATGTTTCATCCTCATCCGCACTTTCGGGTAGTTGCTTTAAATATTCCTCATTTTTTTTCTTAAGCTCATCAATCTCTTCCTGCAGCGTCTTATTCTTCGCCTCAAGCTCATCATTCGCCTTCTTATAAGACTTTGCACGCTTCAATGCCTCTGCGTCCTTCACAGCCTGATAAGCTGCACTGTCCGTCTTATAGCCGGCCCACTTCATGTACTCCTGATAAATCGGATCATCCTTGTTCTCGCTGAGCTTGGTGAGCAGTCCCAGATTATCCAGAGCCGCCATACCCTCTATGTTGTTGGCCGTAATCGTGAAGTCAGCCGCTTTGCCGGACTCCTTGGCGCTGATGAAAAACCTGTGATTCTCATCATCGAAGCTTGCATTGAGTCCTGCACTCTTCAGCTTATCAACCACATCACTGATCTTCATATTACCGTTCACGCTGATGGTCGTCTTTTTGCCGCCTACAGTCACATCAAAGCTGGCGCGGCCATCAATGCCGAGATCGGACAATTTGGAGGAACCGGTTATATTCCTGGTCACACCGTCCGGCCACCCTTTACTGAGGTCACTTCCGGTGAGTTTACCGGTTGCTGCCAGTCTGTCCACAGAGACATTCTGTGATCCGTTGACTGCATTGTTGTTTACCACTACACTGAGAGCACCGGAATTAGACACTTTCGCGGACTTCTTCAGATAAGTCGCCTGAAAGCGCATATTATCCAACGTGTTGGTATAGAAATTATAAATCTTGGTGTTCAGAGCTTTCCAAGCATCCATCTTCCAGCTCAGCTTGGTCTGATCTTTCACATATTTGCTCTTTTTAACGCTCTGAGCGGACACAAGCTCGCTGATGATAGACTCTGTATCCAAACCGGAATACATGCCCGTAATCCTAATAGCCATCTTCTTTACCTCCTATTGCACCGACTAGCGTCTCTCATCCACAAGGATACCTGCCATCTCCCAGAGTTTCGCAATCATATCGAGAGTCTTCTCGGGCGGGAACTCTTTGATGACTTCCTTCGTGTCCTTATCCATAATCTTGATCATAACCCGGTTAGTCTCCTCATGGATTCCGAACATTGCCACTTCGTTGCTGTTATTAATCTTCTTGTTCATCTCCTCGATCATCTTCTTGAGCTGATCGGGAGTTGCCTGTGAGCTAAATGCTGCCTGTTGCTGCTGACTTCCGTTGCCGTCGCTGCTGCTCTTCTCATCCTGTGGCTGAGCCTGAGTCACCGCCGCCGTCGTTGCATCAACATTCACTGTCTGTCCATCTTCAGGAACTTCCGTGTTCACTGGTGTTACTGTCTGCGGTTTTACAACCGTCTGTGCCTGATAAGTCATAGCACTGCTTAATGGTTCAATTGCCATTGTTGATCACCTCCATGTGATTATTTGGTATTTAATAGAATCGTCTTGTGAAAACGCAAAGAGACTTCACGTAATCTT
The DNA here is from genome assembly GCA_022510625.1 of Lachnospiraceae bacterium. GTDB lineage: Bacteria > Bacillota > Clostridia > Lachnospirales > Lachnospiraceae > UBA3282. Next base: position 10,995 of record JAFLTD010000071.1, on the reverse strand, counting down.
TGATATATATATCGGTCAAAACTTAAATATATTTAGGGCGTCGGAAACAAAATAGAAATTAATTTGTTTAATCGGCTCTCATAAGTGTGTTGTTTCTTGACTTTCCGATATCCGTTTGCCGCTATCTTGGTCCGTTCGTCCTCGTTTCTCAGATAGTAATCCGCCTTATCAAGCAGTTCTTCCGGTGTCTTGAAAGTTACGATTTCCCTGCCCTCCTCGAACAATTCCGGCATCTCCTCCTGCCGGTCGGACAGCACAAAACCGCCCATGCTCATAATATCAAACACACGAAGCGGCACGCCGGACGCAATGCTCCTCAAAGTGATGTTCAGGTTGATTCTGCTGGCCCGAAAAACTTTCAGAGCGCCGTCACTGCCGTCAATCTCGGGAAATCTCCTGACTCCTTCCGGCACCGTTTCCGTGGCCCTTGTATACAGATGGATATCATACCGTTCCGCCAGCAGTTCCATCATAAGTGTTCTCTCAACATGGGTAAGTTTGCGTCCCATAAAATACTTACGCAGAAAATACTCATCCGGCATATAGGGTTCATCGAATATATCCGGGCAGAGTCTCCGCACAATTTCCACCAGCTCCTCCGGCATATGCAGTCTGTCCCGCCCATCCCACACAAAGGCGCTGTTCTCCAGAAGTTCCGTAAAGGACTCCTGCACATCCGCCGGGAACTGTTCAATCACCTTGTCATAGAGATTATTGGTATACAGGCTGCCTATAAAAGACATGTCACAGCTGTATCTTCTGATTTCCTCATCCGTGACATTCAACCGGTCACTCCAGATAATATCTGCCGCCAGCGGAAGATGATACACATTTCTCAGACCGCTCTGCTTCTTTAACTCATATTCCCGATAGTCAAAATAGAAGATAAAGCAGTGATCTGATTCCGCATCGGGTGTCCACACAGAGTATGCGGGGGAATCCATGCACCAAACAGCATATTTCATGTCCAGCCGCTTTGTTATGACAGCCACAGAAGAATCAAAAAGTGTGGATATGACAAATGCGGGCCTGTGCTTTTTCAGAAATGCTTCCAATGCTTTTTGCATTCCTTCATCTTTGCCAATATCTTCTATCGGGCTTGGATAACATGCCACATTATGTCCCATCTTGTCCAAAGCAAACACGATGGATGCATTTTGCTGTATATTGCTTTGCAAATATAAGATCTTCATAATCGCCTTTATCCTCTCCCCTGTACGACGGAAATGATTCTCTCCAAACGATGCTCCCAGGTATAATGCTCTTTCACTTTCTGATATCCGCCCACCGCTATCCTAATCCTCTCATTATCATGCTTTAGGTAATAATCCGCCTTATCGACCAACTCTTCCGGTGTCTTATAAGTCACAATCTCCTTCCCCTCCACAAACAGTTCGGGAATTTCCTCCTGCCAGTTGGACAGCACAAAACCACCCACACTCATGATATCAAACACCCGTGCCGGTACACCGGACGCGATGCTCCTCAGAGTGATATTGAGATTGATCTTGCTGGAATAAAAGACCTTCGGTGCCCCTTTCAGAGCCGGGATCTCCGGAAATCTTCTCACGCCCTCCGGCACGATTTCCGTATCTCTCGTATACAGATGGATATCAAACTGCTCCGAGAGAAGTTCCATCAGCAGCGTTCTCTCCACATTAGTCAATTTCCTTCCCAACAGACATGTCCTGAGGAAATATTCGTCCGGCATATCGCAGGGATAGAATATCTGCGGACACTTCTGCCGGACTTCCTGTACCAATTCCGGCGGCATATGAAGCCTATCCTGACCGTCCCACACAAAAGCGCTCTGCTCTATAAGCTCCGAGAAAGCATCCTGCATATCCGCAGAAAAGTGTTCCAGCGCCCTGTCGTACAGACTGTTCGTATACATCGCTCCGACGAATGACATATCACAGCCGTACTTCTTGATATCATCGTCCGTGATGACTAACTGCCCGCTCCATGCAACGTCCGCCGCCAACGGCATATGATACACATTCTTAAAGCCGCTCTGTTTCTTTAATTCATACTCCCGATAGTCAAAGTAAAAGACATAGCAATTGTCATATTCCGCTTCGGGGACCCATGCCGGAAAACTTGGTGAGTCCATGCACCAGACCGCATACTTAATCCCCAATCGGTTTGTGACCCGCGCCACCTCACGCGAGAATACGTTAGACAGAATAAAATCGAATTTTATCCTTTTCAGATAAGTCTCCAGCTGTGCTTCCAGTTCCTCATTGCCTTCCATTTCTTCCACAGGCTTTTCATACATTTCAACCTGATGTCCCATTCTGCCAAAAGCAAAGATAATGCCCGGCATCTGCTGTGCTTCACTTCCCACAAATAAAATGTTCATAACCGTTCTTCCTTTAATCCTATCTACCTTTAACCTATCTCACTTTAATCCGATTCCACATTTATCTCCTCTCAGCGACGCCATCTACCCCGCCAGCATACTCTGCAGCATCTGCGCCGCCTGCTCAAGAACCCCCGCATCCTTAGCCGTCATGAGCATCTGCTCCACCGTCTGCTGAAAGATTCCGTACTCCAAAAGCGCCGCCTTGTGGTTTACAATCATCGCGCATCTCGCCTGAAAATAGCCGCCCACCCGAGACGACACACCGCTGTTGTGAATATCCGAAATAAGAAGAGCATCGCCCGCATATCCGATTTCATACTCCCTGGCAATCCTTAAGAACAGTTCCCAATCTTCCAGACAGGTCAGCGTCTCATCAAACCCGCCGACTTTATCCAGACATTCTTTGCGTATAACAACCGTCGGCGCATCGATGACATTTCTCTGCAGCAGGAGTTTGTACAGATTCCCTTGTAAATTCTCCTCCGGCATGGACCGGTCGGGGATACGGATCGTAGTACCGTCCTGTTTCGTTCCTTCAAACGCACAGTACACCATGCCTACGCCGGGCCGACGTTCAAACACTCGCATCTGCTTTTCCAGTTTATCCTCCTCCCAGATGTCATCACTGTCCTGAAAAGCAACATATGCATACCTTGCTTGTCTGATGCCCTCGTTTCTTGCCGCGGCTACTCCTCTGTTATGCGGCTGCCTGTAGTATCGCACTCTCTCATCCGATGCCGCAATGCCCGCTACGATCTCTTCCGTGCGATCCACAGATCCATCGTCAATCACAAGAAGTTCTAAGTATGGATATGTCTGTCGCAAAATACTCTCGACGGATCTGCCGATGGAATGTTCCCGATTATAGGTTGGCAAAATAATACTTACATGGCTCTGGTCCATACTCCGGTTCTCACTTTACTTCATATGTATTTTACATTATACTAAATTTATATTGATAATGCCATATTCTGTTGAATAATACTATACTTATCAAACAGAGACGCATCATAATTCACCGTTCACAAAAAGGACAATGCTCATGGAAATACTATTTTACCGATACAACAGCATCTGCGAGCCCGATATCCTGCAGGTCTTCTCGGACTTCGGTATCACAGTGCATACGGAAGAGATGGAAATGACAGACAAGAGCATCACACCGAAGCAGTGTGCCGCCAAAGTCACCGAGTGGCTGACAAGCCACCCTCTTGCCTTCGTATTCAGTGTCAATTTCTTCCCGGCGATTTCCTATACATGCAATCACTTCAAAGTTCCTTACGTGTGCTGGAGTGTGGATTCTCCCGTTCCGGAGCTGTTTTCCAACGCCTTGAAGAATGAGTGGAACAGAATCTTCCTGTTCGACAGGGCACAGTATCAATTTTTTCATCCTCTGAATCCGGAACACATCTTCTATCTGCCACTCGCGACGAACGTGAGGCGCTGGGAAAATATCGTTCTGAATATGGTGGAAGACGAATTCGCTAAATATGACGCAGATGTCAGTTTTGTAGGTTCCCTTTACACCGAAAAGTGCAGATATGACACCCTTATACACGCCCGGTCAGCCCCCGGCAACTCTCATGCTGCCGATTCCGGCGACGCGCGTCCCATCATCTCTCCTTACACACAGGGTTTTGTTGACGGTCTGATGGAGGCACAGCTCAAAGTGTACGGTTACAATTTCATTTCGGACAATCTGAATGACCGGGTGATCAACGAGATAGCCGCTGCGGACCCTGACTTCTACGAGGGGAGTGACACCTACACGGATACCCGCCGTTATCTGGTATCCCATCAATATATCGGTATGAAACTGGCTGCCCTTGAGCGTGAGCGGACACTGAACCGTCTGGCCAGGCATTTTCACGTAGTGCTCTACACCCGCAGCGACACATCGGCACTTAAAGGAGTAGACTGCAGGGGCGGCGCAAATACGCTGACTGAGATGCCCAAGGTATTTCATGCAAGTAAAATCAACTTAAATATGACCATGCGCCCGATTGAGACGGGACTTTCCCTGCGCGTCTGGGATATTCTCGGCTGCGGCGGTTTCCTGCTGACCAACTTTCAGGCAGAGATTCCTGAATATTTTGAGATTGGTAAAGATTTGGAGACATACGAATCCATGGAAGAACTGGAACAGAAGGTGCAGTACTATCTGACCCACGAAGACGAGAGAATCGAGATTGCCATAAACGGTTACGAGAAGACTGCCAAATTCCACACCTATGAACAGCGGCTTGCTGAGATGATACGAATACTCAGTGAACAAAAAAAGGGTTGACCTAACGGTCAACCCTCATCTTAACCCAACAAATCCTTTAGCGCTGCCATGCCATCCACATTGACAGCCGCCTTATTGGACTCCTGAATCTGTACATATACTTCCTTACGATATACAGGTACTTCACGCGGTGCACTGATGCCCAACTTTACCTGCTCACCTTTAATTTCAAGTACCGTGATCTCAACGTTATTGTTGACCACGAGCGCTTCATTCTTTTTCCTGGATAAAGCTAACATCTACTCACCTGCTTTCTTTTTATTTAAAATATCGTATATCGGGAATTTTACCTGATATTCATCGCCCTCGACAATAATCTGCAGCGCTTTCTTCTCCGCCGCATTGATCACGATGGGACCCTTGAGGTTCACGGACATCTGTGTCAAATCGCTCGGCACAGTCACCGTAACCAACACCAACAATTCTTCAGGTACAATCTCACCGAGAATGTCAAGCAACTCATCGTCCGCCTCCGGATTATAATCGGGACATACGATCAACGGATCCATGACCGGCATAGCGAACGCCGGTTCCTGAATAGACTGAAGCCAGTGAATAGACTCCGTGCTCTTCTCCTCATCGTGCACGAGTGTAAACTCCGTCAGATCCGGGAAACCGATAATGCCTTTCGGAAACTGTATGATTTTCTCATCATCAATCGTAATCTCACCAAAAATCTTTGTCGTAATCTGCATATCCTGTAACCGCCTTTCTTCTCATCCGCCCACTCCCACATCCTATGCTGCCATGAGCTGCCGCAAGGTTTAAATATAGTTCATCAGATTAGTCTGCATAATCTTGCTTGTAGCCATAAGCGCAGCCTGATAAGTCAGTTCTGAGCTGGACAACTCTACTGCTACCTGGGTGACATCAATACTCTCATTATCTGTCTGCAGCTCCTTGAAAGTCGCCTGCTGATTCATCAATCGGGTGGAAATCAAGTCCAGTCTGCTTCGTCTGGTAGCATTGTTGGTAATCGCTATATTGTTGTCATCCATGTAATCCTGATACTTGGTAATCTGGTTCTCAAACTGGGTATGGATGTCCTCACGGATATAACTCTCTGCTTTCTTGGCAGCTTCCAACTGCAGTGTCAGATTCTTATATTCTTCGCTGTCCTCAGGGTACTCCGCCATCTTCTTCTTGATATCACTGATCTGTGTCTCGATACCGCGAAGCTGTTCCAGACAGCGCTGGAAATCATCCATATCACGCCGAACATTGTGCGTAAATACATCCGATGCCACCGTGTTGACCTGTATCTTCTGATTAAATCCTACATCGTAGTAGATATCCTGCGGCAGCGTCATGGTATCTTTATCATTGTAGATTGTCTTCTTTGTTATATCATCGCCATTCTCGTCTTTGCCAAACGTCTTCGTCTCGGTACACTCGAAGTAATGAACCGGATTGATGTCATCCTCCTGCCAGTTGGACTTATCATACTCGACCTGAAAACCATCGCCCTTTGAGAATTTCTGATAATACGCCTCGCTGAATACCAGTTCACCGGTGGAGGGAATATATGCAACACCCGCCTCTTTTCCGTCGGCAATCGCCTTGTATGCAGCCTCGGCGCTGGGATATTCAGTAACCGCAATAGGATTGCCGTCCGGACCGGTAAAGGTCAACTTGCTCGGAATCGCAGCGTAATTCGGGTCATCGGGATCCTTAGCGTCCAAGTCGTCATAGGACAAACGCAGACGATACAACTTGGTGTTCTTGATACCCTGCTCGTAACTTGTTCCGTCAGCATTCATACCGTTCCCGGTGGTACTGGGAGGATTAGGAAGATCATTGAAATCGGTATAGTTGAAGGAATCAATATTGGAGTAATCGAAATTCTCCTTAATGTGGTAGGATGTCGGGTGTTTCTTCATCTCCGCGATATTCTCCGCAGTGAACGTAATCGTCGTGTCTGTCCTGTAGCCGGAGAAGATAAAACGTCCCGCATAATCCACGTTACCGCTGGAATAGAACTCCTTGGTCAGCGATTTCATCTGTGTCAGGAGAATCTCCAGATCATCCGCCGTCAAATCCTTATTGGCTGCACTGCCTGCATTCTCATACAGATTCTTTAAGATTTCATCAATCGTGTTCAGTGCATCTTCTGTGACCGTCAGCCAACGATCTGCATCCTCTGCGTTCTTCTCGTAATACTGTGACACATATGTCACATTGCTTCTAAGACGCAGAGCTCTGATAGCCACCACCGGATCGTCGGAGGGTCTGGCAATCTTGCTCTGGTTGGTCATCTGATTTGTCAGCTTATCTTCCAGAATCTTATTCTGGTTGAGATTATATAACGAATTGTTTCGCATGATCTTGTTTGTGATTCTCATAACTTATCATCCTCTTTTCTATCATGTTACACGGTGTTACTTCACATTATCGCCTTTGCTGTGATCCGCCGTCCTGATACTAGACACCTGTCTGCAAAATTAAGCGGTCGTATATTTCCGTCAGCACGGAAATCATCTTGGATGCCAGCGTGTAGGAATTCTCATACTTGATCAGGCTGATCGCTTCCTCATCCTCATCAACGCCGGAGATGGATAATCTCTGATTGTCAATGTTGCTCTCCAAGCTCAGGTAAGTCGCATAGAAAGTATCGGCATTGCTGGCATTCAGCATCGCATCGGACAATACACACTCCAGGAATCCGCCCGCATTCCTTCCGCGGAAGCTGAACTGATTCGTGTCACCGATCATGGAGATGATCTTGCGCACCTGATTGTTCTGCTCAACGCCGTCCTGCTCCGTGCCTTCCGTTGTGTCATCGTCCACATTTTCCCTTGTTCCGAGCAGGGCTGCATTCTTCATCAGCTCATCAATAACCGTTATATTGCCCGCTGTGAGATAGTAGTATCCCTTACCGTTGTGCCTCGAATCGTTCAGCTCATCCTCACGGTATTCCCCGCTGTTATTCGGATAGATACCGGTAAACAGAATGCCCGCATCCTCACCGTCACTCGTCAAGCCTTCCGTGAAGATATCGTTGACTTTCTGGGCGAAATCACGAAGCCATTCGTTCATCTGTGCCATATAATACGGAACACCCTGATAATTTATATCCTGGCTGATGGTGGCCAATCTGCCGAGCTTCACTGCCGTCAGAGCCTGGTCACTCTTCTCGTTGTCGATTGTAAATGTATAGTTGCCGTCTCCGTCATATGTCCAGTCGCTGTAATAGAAGAGCTGGTCACCTATGTTGATCACACCGCCCGTGTCCGACAGCTTACACTGAATCATATTCTGAAGGTATGACGCCGAAGTGGATATGGTAACCTGACTGGTTTTACCGCCATAGACGACGTTGGTGGCGGTACCGTTAAAATACTCACCGTTGTTACCGTCACGCATCTGAATCAGGCCTTTGAGCTCACCGCCCATGGACTCATTGTACAGACCGAAATCATTGCCGTTGGTCCAACGAATATCGTACAAACCGTCTATGTCAGTCTGGTTCACTTTCTCGTCATCAGCGCGCGCCACGCACTCCAGCTGATTGTAATCGTTCATATCAACCAGAACCTGACCGCCGGCAATCCGAACAATACATCTGGTTGCACCGCTGAAATTACCGAACTGATCGTAAATCGGAGCCTCCTCCACCTTCACATCCACGATAGCGGACAGTTCATCGATCAGCGCGTCTCTCTTATCCCGCAGCTCATTGGCTGTCGAGCCGCCCATCTCGATCGTATTAATCTGCTTGTTGACCGTCGCAATATCCTGCGCGATGGAGTTAATATGATCTACACGAATCTTGATCTCATCATTGACATCAGCCTGCAGATTCTGCAGATCGCCGTACATATTGTTAAAGTAATCCGTCAAGCTCTTAGCAGTAGAAATAAAAGCTCTCTTGACAGAAGTATTGTTAGGGTCGTTGGCAAGATTCTGCAGCGCCACAACCATCTGATCAAAGATTGAAGTAAAGCCGGTCTTGCCGTCATCCTCCAGATACTCTTCAATCATCTTGCAGTAGTACGCTTTCGTGTCAAACTCACCGAGCTTCGTCTCATTCTGACGGAATTTAACATCGTAGAACTGATCGCGAATACGCTCAATTGCAAGTGTGTTGACACCTGCGCCCGCACAACCGTATGTGGAAAATACACGGAGCGGATTCATCGCTTCCTGCTTTACCTGCTGGCGGCTGTAGCCTTCCGTATTCGTATTACTGATATTGTTCGCCGTCGTGTTGAGCGCCGCGTTGGAAGCCCGCAAACCCGATGCTGCAATTTCCAATCCAAAAAATGTAGATGGCATAATCTCACTCCTTCCATCCTATCGACCAAGCGTGGTCAGAATATGCTCCAGCATCTCACTGATTACGTTAATGTAACGGCTGGATGCGTTGTATGCGTTCTGGTATCTGATCATATTGGTAAGCTCCTCATCTGAGGACACACCCACAACCTGTTCTCTCGCATTAAACAGCGAGTCGGTCGCCAACGTCTGTGTCACCTGAACGCCTCTCATGACAGAACCAGTATTTGCTATCTGCGCCACCAGATTCGTGTAATAATCCCTGAAGCAAAGAGGTGTTTCCACATTGGGGTTCAAGGTGTAAATCTTCTCCTCAAAAGCTTCTCTGAGTTTGTCTATGATCGGATAATCCTCGGAATGTTCATCCTTACGAAATCTCAGGAGCGACGGGTTCTGGCGCAGCTGCTGATTGATTGTGAGATTCGACGTCGTCCAATCACCATTCTCATTGAGAAGCTTGAATATCTGATACGGTTCGCCGTTCTCATCCCGCAGATAATCCGATTCACGGTCGGGATCCACCCGGTCCGCCTCTTCCGCAATGATCCGGTTGATTTTGGTCGTCACGGCATTGATCAACTGATCGAACTCTGCCTCTATATTCATGATAATCGACTGCGAGATATGACGGTCATACCACCCTTCTTCATACTCACCGTCTTTATTGATATTCTGTAATTCCCTGTAAGTTGCCCTATGATCGCCTCTGGCAAGGAGCATACTCTTTAAGGAGCCAATATCCGTATTAAGATCGGAGGAAACCGTCCTTGTCAGGTCAAAAACAAGTGCACCCTGAATGCCCTCCTCCGTCACGATCCGGTTGCCTTCTTCATCGTAGGTATAGTTCGCAAGCATTTGCCAGTAAGGCGTATAGAAACCGGTCGAGGGGTCTGTGTACAGTTCAACTTTATTGACCAGACCGCCTTTGACAAGATCCACATCCTCAAATCTTACGGTCATATATCCTGTGATATCTTCACGGAACGTGACATTGCCCAGCTTAGACAACTCATCAATAAGATGATTACGGCGGTCACGCAGGTCATTGGCATGTTCCTGACCGGCTTCAATCGCTACAATCTTGCGATTCAACTCTTCTATTTCTTCCGCATAACTGTTGAGATTGTTGACTTCCTTGACAACCGACTGATTCAGATTGTCCTGATACTGACCCAAGCTGGTATATACCGCCGAAGCCGCAGAAACGAATTCATAGGAGCGGGTTACAAACAGGTTCTGATTTACCGCACTTGTAGGGTCTTTGCTCAATTCCTGTATAGCTACCCACAGATTGTTCAATGCTACCGAGAACTCATGTCCCTCGGCATCATAGGTCTCACCCATGATATACTCTATCTCTTCTATCGCCGATGCGGAGACATCATAAAAAGCACTTCGTCCCGACTCGCGGCGATAGTTTACATCCAAAAAATAATCTCTTTCCTGTCTTGTGAGGGTATAATTGACACCACGACCGATCTGCTGCCATTGCGGTCTCCCCTTGTAGGTCGTCACATATGACCTGGTTCCCTGGGCAACCTGCTGCCTGGTATATCCTGTAGTGTCCAGATTAGACATGTTGTGCGCCGTTGTATTCAGCGCATTATTTGAAGTTTGTAAGCCTGATACGCCCACCCAAAAGCTTCCCATCAATGACATAACTCTACCGTCCTCAACAATTATTGCTTGGCGTCAAAGGTCTTGTTGCTCGAACCGATCATGTCACCGGTGTTGTAAGCGCCCTTGTTGTAATTAGCGGTCTCAGGAGCTTTGTTCACCGCCTGGAGAACATTCATGTTAAACTGTACCAGTTCGAGCGCCTGCTCAATCAATTCACGATTCTGCTCATTGGCACGTTTCACGTTACGTACATTCTCCCGCAGCCGATCATACACGACTGCCAGTTTTTCCTGCTCTTGTGGCCTCGCCGCCAGCATCTTAATCAAATCTACAATCTTTAATTGGTTAACATCCTTGTTAAGTACATTTGCAATATCATTGGTAGCTTCAGTTCTCTGGGCATCCAGATGATTGATTCTGCTTACTATGATCTGCTCTTCATCCGTGA
>JAFLTD010000070.1 GCA_022510625.1 Lachnospiraceae bacterium | reverse complement strand
TGCTTTTCATATATTCAACAACAGCGCCTACTGTTGTAATCTGCTCTAAATCTTCTGAAGGAATCTCAACACCGTACTCTTCCTCAAAAGCCATAACCAGCTCGAATAAATCTAAGGAGTCTGCGCCCAGATCATCCTTGAAGGAAGAATCTTCAGTAATCTCCACTCCGTCCAAGTTTAACTGCTCCTGAATAATCTCGATAACTCTTTCTAACATTTTCCTATTCTCCTTTTCACCTTAGATAAAATAGTTTGACATTCAAAGTATATTATCTGTCCGTATATTTGTCAATCTTAATTTTACGAGTTTTCTGCGTTTTGTCAATTCACTTTGACAATAAATATTGATAAATATCTCTTTTGGATACTCCGCGATCCTTTGCGACCTGTTTCATGGCACTCTTTTCATCCATGCCGTCACCCTCATAGTATGCCATATGTTCCTCTATGCTCATGCTCTGCCATGAGGCCTGTTGATCCTCTCTCTTCTGCTGCAGGCTTTTACCTTCTACGACAAGCACATACTCACCGCGGGGCTCCTCAGTCTCATACATGGCAATCGCATCCTCAATCATTGTGGGAATCACCGTCTCGAATTTCTTGGTAAGTTCCCTGCATAGCGTCACCCGGCGATTTCCTAATGCATCCGACAATTCCTGCAGTGTTTTCTTTAGGTGGTGAGGGGCTTCATAGAGAATGATGGTCCGGGATTCCTCCTTTAATTCCTCCAGAACCTCCGCCCTCTCCTTCTTGTCGGCGGGAAGAAATGCCTCAAAACAGAATCTCCTCGTGCTGAGTCCCGACAGGGTGAGCGCCGTGATACATGCCGCCGCGCCCGGCAGGGAAGTCACTGCGATACCCGCCTCATGACACTTGGCAACCAGCACTTCACCGGGATCGGAGACTGCGGGCGTTCCCGCATCCGTAATCAGCGCAACATCCTTTCCCTGTTTCATCTGCGACACCAGATAGTCCGCTTTTTCTATTTTATTATATTCATGGTAACTCGTCATAGAAGTCTTGATATCAAAATGATTCAATAACTTGATGCTGTTGCGCGTATCCTCGGCCGCAATCATATCCACGCTGCGAAGTGTCTCCACAACGCGGGGCGTCATGTCACCCAGATTGCCGATGGGGGTCGCACACAGATATAGCATTCCCGGCATAGACATCTCCTTGTATTATTATTCCGCAGTATCCGGCTGCAGTACTTCCGATTCTTCAGATTCCCGAGTCTCTGTTTCCTCTGTATTAATTTCCTCTTCTTCGACAGTCGGCTTCTCCGCATCCCACCGCAGTCTCTCCTCCTCGGCTTCCTCATCCGTCAAAAAGGCTCCGGGCTGATAATTGACCGCCGCATTCCACAAAATCCACTCGTCGTAACCCGCATCATATGCTCCCTTAATCTGATCCCGTATTTGTTTCGGACCGTAATTAATATATCCGGGAACCCAGCTTGCGGTAAAACTCTGCAGCCACATACGCACATGGGCACGATTCTCCTTAGGCACCGCTTCAAGTGCCTGCACGGAGGCCGAAGCTGCCGCATTGATCGTGCGGTACGGCTCCGCATCCGGCACCGTAATCCCATAGGAACCATTGTGGTAGTGGGACGGATATACCATCGGACAGATATAATCCAAGTGGGCCGCCATCTGCACGTAATCCTGCCCCACAATCGCCTGGTCGGTCTCGTTGTCAATGACTGTTCCGAAGACGTCCGCCGCTACATACACGCCCCGGGGAGCCAATTGTTCATACAGATATTCCGTAAACTCAGTGATGATCTCTATTTTGCTGACGTTCTCCGACTCAGGTCCGTAATCCACGTCCTCTTCTCCGATATCCGTGGAAAAGCGAATATAGTCGAACTGCACCTCGTCAAATCCTGCCAAAGCCGCCTGTGCTGCAATCTCCACCAGATAGTCCCACATCTCGCGGCAATACGGGTTGACCCATGCCATCCCATTCTTGTCTCTGAATATCGCCCCGCTCTTGGTATGTACCGCCCATTCCGGCTTCTGCTCTGCCAGATAAGGGTCGCGGAACGCCACGATTCTGGCAATCAGATAGATGTCTTTCTCCTTACATCGGGCGACCAAGTCCTCTATATCCGGTATATATCTGACACCCGCATCTATCTCCAGCACTTGCTCCGACTCCATTTTATAGGTCACTTTGCCCTCGTCGTTTTTGATGTCGATGACCATCGCGTTGAGTTCCGTCTGATCTACCAGTTCAATCAGATCATCCATCTTGGCGATTCCGGCCACGGGACCGCTGACATAGATACCCTTGACCTTGACGGGTTCCCGGCGCGTATCTTCCGCAGATAAATCCTCTTCGTAATCGTCCTGTATGTTCCCCGAAACGGTACCCTTCTCCTCCGCAGAACTGTCGGCCTGCATATTACCCGAGACGGTATTGTCCGTAACTTCACTGTCCGCACTGTTATCCGACAGCGATACAGGCTCCTGAATTCCCGCTTCCGACACGGACTCCGCCATTGTCTCCTGCTCTGTGCTGCCGCAGCCGAAACACAGACTGTTTGCCACCAGCACAATCAACAACGAATATATCAGTTTTTTCTTACATTTCTTTTTCGACAACACTAAAATTCCTCTTATGTCTGCCGCATCGCCTGATGCCTTGCCGCTATTTATCACCATACCGCATGATACAAATTGTGCTTAATATCCGTACACATCACAGATCTCCGGCATATAGACGTTAGGTTCCCGAAACACGATCAGTGGTTTCTCCACCGTCAGCCGCGGCTTTCCGCCTCTGTTTGCCTCAATCAGTACCATGTTGGGTTCCTTGTCCACATACGGATACACAAGCTGCATTCTCTTCGGTTCCAATTTGTATGTATGCAGTAACACCATGATCTCCGCCAATCGAAACGGTCTGTGTACCATGAAAAAATTGCCGCCCGGCTTTAACAGCACTGCCGCCTGTGCGATCACGTCCTCCAAGGTACAGAGAATCTCATGCCTTGCAATCGCCTTGGCATCATTCGGGTTAGTCAGACCGTGCTTGTCCGTCATGTAGGGCGGATTGCATGTAACAACATCAAAAGAAGCAGAGTCAAACAGACTTCCTGCCTCTTTAATATCTCCCGTCACTATATCAATCTTCTCATCCAGTCCGTTCAGGTGAACACTGCGCTTTGCCATATCGGCGCTGTCCTCCTGAATCTCCAGACCGGTCAGGTGGGATGCACCCGTCTTAGCCTCCAGCAGAATCGGAATGATTCCCGTACCTGTCCCCAAATCCAATACTCTCGCACCGTCTTTTACCCTTGCGAACCCTGACAAAAGTACGGCATCCATGCCGAAGCAGAAACGCCCGGTATCCTGAATGATACGATATCCGTTTCGCTCCAAATCATCGATCCGCTCATTTTCTTTTAAGTGAATATCGTTATGCAAATCCATCAGTTTTCATCCAGTTTAGATTTATCGGAGTCCTGCTTCTCCAATTTCTCCAATTCTTTTAAATCGTCTTCACTGACATCCAGTTTACGATTCTTGTTATGCTTCCGCTTAAAGCGAAGCTGCTCCACTTTGTATTCCTGTATCTCTTTCTCGTCATCTATATCCACTACGACTTTGACCAGCTGCCGAAGAACGTTGACACTGTGCACCTCACCTTTCAGTCCGTCCTCAGTCGTCACGAAATCACCCACATTGGGAAGCCGCCTGTTCAATTCCTCATAAGTTTCTTCCTCATTCTTGAGGCAGCACATGAGCCTTCCGCAGACACCGGATATTTTGGTGGGATTCAGGGAAAGATTCTGCTCTTTCGCCATCTTGATCGATACCGGTGCAAACTCGGACAGATGTGTATGGCAGCACAGCGGTCTGCCGCAGATGCCGATGCCGCCCAGAATTTTCGTCTCATCCCTGACACCGATCTGTCGAAGCTCAATTCTTGTCTTAAAGACGGATGCCAGATCTTTAACCAGTTCGCGGAAATCAATGCGCCCGTCCGCCGTGAAGTAGAACAGCACCTTGTTATTGTCAAAGGTGTACTCTGCATCGATCAACTTCATCTGCAGATTGTGCTTCCTGATCTTCTCCAGACATATCTTAAAAGCTTCTTTCTCACGCTGCTTATTGGCTGCCTCCTGCTCATCATCCTTCGGCGTCGCCACACGCAGCACCGCCTTGAGCGGCTGCACAACTTTATCGTCCTCTTCCTCCTTGGGATCACCTACTACCGTACCGTACTCGATACCTCTCGCCGTCTCCACGATAACATGGTCATTTTTCTTGATATCCAGCTTACCCGGATCAAAATAATATATCTTACCGGCAGTGCGGAACCGCACTCCTATCACTCGTGTCATAATCTATCAACCTCCACATTTCTTATCCCTTAGTTCTCTTTGATCGTTAAAAGCAACAGCTCCATCGTCAGATCAAAATTGACATTGGCCTCAAGTCTTCTCTTCGCCTGCTGCAGCGCTCCGACAATGGTCTCTATACCTTCATAAGTACTCCTGTCGGACACACGCATGATCTGCTGTATTTCTTCCTTAAAGATTAAGCTGTTCACATCCTTAGTCGCCTTGAATAGCAGCACATCACGATACCAGACAGAGAGGATGTCCAAATAGTCGTTGACGTCAAATTTATACTCCGAGATTTTCTTGATCGCCTTGACAATCTCGTTAATCTCCATATCGTTAATATATTTGACGAGCGTAATTGCCTCGTCTTTGACTTTCTCGAACTCTTCGCTGCTGGCAAGCAGTTTCGCCTTACCGATATTACCTCTTGCAAACGCAACGCAGATATTCGCCTTATAGTCAGGCACCGCAAGCTCTTCCATCAAATATTTCTTGACGAGCACATCCGATACCGGTTTCATGTTCAGCACCACACATCTGCTCAAGATTGTGGGCAGCAACGCTTCCAACTGTGTTGTCAGAATCAGTATCACCGCATACTCCGGCGGCTCCTCCAAGGTCTTTAAGAGCGCATTCTGCGCCTGAACCGTCATCTTTTCTCCCTCGTTCATGATGTAAATCTTGTACGGGCTGCTGTACGGCTTCACACCGATATCGCCGTTAATCTGCGTCCTGATATCCTCCACACCTATGGTATTGGGTTTCTCATGGCTCACATACACGATGTCCGGCTGATTATTGCTCAGCGCCTGCCTGCAGGAATGACATTCTCCGCAAGGCTCGACTTCGTCTTTCTCGCACTGTAACGCCATCGCAAAGACACGGGCGATAAATTCCTTGCCGGAACTTCTCTCACCGTTGATAATATACGCATGCGACACCTTGCCCGTGGAAATCGCACCCCGCAAATGCTCCTTAATCTGCTCTTGTCCTATAATATCCGTAAATTTAGCCATCTATAACCACCCTGTTTCTTACAACCACTGCTTTTATCCCAATCTAATGAAAACAAACCGATTCTTTTCTACGTGAAAATATCCAACAGCAATCCCCGAATCTCCCCGATCATGTTGAGAATTGCAAGATTGTCTTTCTCGTCCTTGACAAGTTCCTGTGCGAGCTGATCCAGATTCTCATCAATCAGACGGATGATGCCGTACACCCTGTGTCTGCCTTTTCTGTCGAGGAAGTTCTCTCTGGAAAATGCGTGGGAACGATTGACCACCTCGTTTAAAAAGTCCTTGATCAGAGTGCGGTATCGCTTCATATCTTTGATGTCGCGGTGTTTGGCAAGCTTCTCACCCTGTCTGGTGATCTCCTCCATCATGTTAGCCAGAGCGTTTTGCAGATCCTGCTCCTCAATTCTGCTGACAAGCGTGAACTTAAAAGTGCCGTCCGTCTCCTGCGCCTGCTGCGTCTGCTCTACCGGCATTGCATGCTGTATCTGATTTACTTTAATATCCACGCCTTGTCACCTCCCTGCTCTGTCCGTCAAATTTCCCTGTAAATAAATAAGTATCTCATTCAGACATCTGTCTACCTTATCATTATGAAAAGTCCTGTCGATACCTGCGCCTTTCAGTTTCTCTCCCGAGAAATCCTCTGCGTCCGCCAGAAACCGCCGGCACATCTCCTCGTACTTCGGATCATCCTGCGCTCTCTCACGATCAAGCGCCCTCTGCAGCCGCTCCCCGTCATCGAGGTCAATCATCACCGCCAAAACTTTTTCTTCCCCATAGAAGCGCTGCAACTTGGTGTAGGCCTCCAGCGTACCGATCATCACGTAGTCGTTGTGAAGCAGGTCCACTGCATCGTCCGCAACCGTAAAATACCGCCACATGCCAAGACATGTGTGATATGTCCTGTCCTCTATGACGTTTCCCCGGCTGCACAATTCCTGAAATCCGGCCTCATCCGTAAAGTGATATTCCACGCCTTCCCTCTCTCCCGCTCTGATCGGTCTGGTCGTGTAGGGAACAATTGCCTGTAAAACCACTTCATTCTGCGCCAGCAGTTTTTTATAGATTGTATCTTTTCCCGATGAACTCTTCCCCATCAGGCACACGATTTTTCCCATAGATATCAATACCTTTTAGCAATAAATCTGCATCCTATATAATAATGCCACACTTTGAAGGGAAATTCAAACATTTCACAAAACTACCGATACTTTTCCTTCCGCTGTCACTCCCCGAACCTGCAGTCCTGCGCGCAGGTGCTCCTCAATCTGCATCAGGGTCTCTTTGCTTATCACTTCACCCGGTACAAGAATCGGAATCCCCGGCGGATACAGATTGATGAAATCCGCGACAACTCTGCCCTCAGATTCCGCAAGAGGCACCTCTTCCCTATCCTTATGAAAAGCACATGCGGCAGTCATACTGACTGCTGCCGGCATCGGCGCTGTATTGGAAATTTGGATTTCCTTAGCGGCTATGCACCTGCCATCGACGGTATCGATCATCTTCTCCTCTTCTATCCTACCATCAATCTGTAAAAGTGCATCAGCCAATCTCTGCCATCCTTCTTCCGTGTCCATAATTGTCATAATCGCCAGAACATAATCGGATACAGCCATCTCCGGCTGCAGATGATATTCCTCACGCAGCACATCATACAATCTTCGTCCGCTCACGGATGTATGCCGCACAGAAATTACCAATTTCCCTATATCCCAATCTGTAAAAAAACAGTTTTTTTGTGACATTTCTGTCATTTCCCCAATACGAATGTGTCTGCAACGTTCCATTTTATTACAAAAAAGATCGTACTGATGCCGCATGAATGCAAAACGCTCTGCACCGTGTTCTTCCACATACCTGACACAGGCATCCATGCTTGCCATCATCACATAGGAAGGACTGCTGGTCTGCAGCATCCTCAAATATTCCCGTAATTTTCTGCGGTCAACTCTGTCTCCCTGCACATGTATAAGTGCCGTCTGCGTCATGGCGGGCAGCGTCTTATGCAGACTGTGGATTACCAGATCCGCGCCGCATTCTACTGCGCCTCGGGGCATAGAAGCATCCAATCCGAAATGGGCGCCGTGCGCCTCATCGACAATCAGGATTTTGCCTTTCTCGTGCACCGCATCCGCAATGGCTTGTATGTCGGAAACAATGCCTTCGTAAGTCGGCGAAGTGACAACCACCGCTTGGCAGAAAGGGTGTTCATCCAACAAACGTGCTATGCCGTCTGCGGCAACGCCGTCACATATTCCATATTCTTCCAGTAACGGAGGATAATAGTAATGAAGCGTCAATTCCTGAAGAATCGCCGCGTGATATACGGATTTATGGCAGTTGCGGGCAATCAATAATTCCGACCCGCGCTCCGTGACCGTCATGATCGACGCCAGAACACCGCATGTACTGCCGTTTACAAGATAATAAGTTTCCTCCGCACCGTATAATCGATTCGCCCGCTCCTCGGCATCACGCAAGATTCCCTCCGCATGATGCAGGTCATCGAAGCCGTCTATCTCCGTAATGTCGATTCCGTAGTACCGCGCCATCTCACCCGCCGACTTGCTGCGCTTATGCCCCGGCATGTGATATGGGTAGTAGTCGCTGTCGCCGTATTCGGACAGTGCGGCATACAGACTTTTGCCGTCACCGTGCTGTCGCAAATTTGAACTTTCTTTATCTGTAACATTTCGGTCCATGTATCTCGTACCTATTATCTCTCTTTACCGCTAATCTGCAATCCGCGTTTAACTCCGTCGGTCAATCAGGATGCCTGTGCACCATGTCCCTTGTGAAGACCGATCGTCTCCATCAGCGAACAGTATTTATCTGCTGCCGTAACCACCCATGCCTCCCTGCAGGTAGGCGGAACGACGGACAAGGGCCACATATGCTTCTTAATGATCTCCCGCTGTCTGTCATTGAGTGTGTACTCTTTCTCCGCATTCCTAAGCGCAATGCCCGGATGCCAGAAACCATGCAGCCGCTTGCGCTGCGACAGATATTCCTTGTCATGCCAGTCGTAGAGAAAATAATCGTGCAAGAGCGCTCCGCGAATCAGGTCGTGCTTGTTGCACTTGAGACCAAGTTTCTTATTCAAAAGAATACTGTACCTCGCCACATCCATGCAATGCTTGTGCACTGTCATGGAACCGTGCTGAAGATGCTTTTTGGTACTTTGGAAATTATCCGATTCCAAAATATCCGAAGCATGCTTCTTCATCAGCGCATGAATCTTCCTGTGCCGCTCATACATTCTTCTCATGCGCTCCGCACGCTTCTCGTCACTTTTTCGTAATATATCCATGTCTTCTATTTTCCCCTATCGATTAACTCCTGTTACTTACTATAAATCTTATACAAACACTGCCTGCACCAAGACCATATAACACACCGTTCCCAGCCCGATGCTCAACAGAATATTTTTCTTCCACAGGTGCAGTCCTACCACAAGAAGGCAGGAGATGACGTACGGCAGAAAATGACTCGCCGCGGCAAAGTCCATATCCCTTAAACAATATACGACCAATACCGCCATGATAGAAGACGGAAGCACTGCTCCTAAGTCACGTACCGCACCGGGCACTTCTTTTTTACCGCCGAACACCAGAAAAGGAAATGCCCGCAGGAAGATCGTGCAGAGTGCCGTCACCGCAATGATCGCCAAAGATTGTCCTATGCTGATAGGCATTTACACTACCTCCCTTCCTTCCGCTTCACCGGTCGGTTGCTCCGCTTCGCTGTCCGGTCTCACACATCTGCGCGCCAATATAAGAACCGCCATGCAAGTGCACAATGCCGGCAGAATGAACCGATCCGGTCCTAAGACAAGCAGCCACACAATTCCGCTGGCTGCACCCAAAAGCGCCGGAAAATGGGACTTCTGCTCCTGCCACTGCTCCACCACGATCACCACGAAAAGCGCCGTCATGGAAAAGTCAATGCCCGTGGAATTAAAGGGAATATGACTGCCCGCCAGAGCACCGATCACCGATCCCAGCACCCAATAGCATTGGTCAAACAACGACACACAGAAAAAGACCTTACTCTCATCCATGCCCTGCGGCACCTTCGTCCCGCACAGAACCGAATAAGTCTCGTCTGTCAGGGAGAAGACCATATACGGATAGACCTTACCCATCTTTTTATATTTTTCTACAAAAGACAAACCGTAAAAAATATGCCTGCCGTTGATAAACAACGTCATCACTGCAGTGTATAACAATCCCGCCCCGGCAGTCAAAAGACTCACCAGAACAAACTGCATGCTTCCCGCATATATGACCGCGCTGGCAAGAAACGCCCACACAAAACTATAGCCTGCATTTTGCAATAACAGCCCAAAAGCTATGCCTAAGAAAATATATCCCAACATGACCGGAATGGACTGTTTAAATGCAAATCCTATGTATTCTCTCCTACGCTTTACCGTCTCCATCTGTATATACAACTCCAACCTAATTCTCTATCCACTCGTGTAACTGTCTCGCTCTGTGGGTCCATGTATGTCCCGCCTGCGCCAGCTGATACCCCGCATCGGCAATACTCAGCATCTTATCGGGGTTTGAAAGCAACGCACCCGCAATCTCCGGCAGCTTCTCCATCTGCTTCAGGGAATAGATGCTGCAGTCTACACCGTCATGCAGAATGGTGTCCAGATAGACACTTGAATCCGTCAGACACACCGCACCGTTCAACATCGTGTTAAAAATTCTGTCATGTGCCCCGTCTTTAAACCAGGGCATCACGTTGAGAGAGATCTTCGTCTGACAGAGCTTCTTTAGGCATCCCGCGGAATCAAGGTTGTTCCTCACGATCAGATTCTCACCGTGCTTGCACGGGACCATCTCCCATCCGTCACCGAAGGCATGCACCTTAATGCCCCCGTCCGCAAGTTCCTGCACGGCGCGTCCCCTTATTGTGTAGCGCACATACAGATCGATAAAAGTCATCGCCGCCAAAGCCTTTTTCAACTCTTCCTCCGGCACCTCGCCGAGTTCGTCCACAAGGTGTGCCTCCGCCACTTCCTCTACCGTTCTATGCGGATTGGCAAGCAGATCGTCAATCATGCCGTAATAGAATGCGGTGTATTCATCGTCTATCCTCGTAATGAACTTTTCAAACGTCTGCGGGGCACAGTAGTTGCCCACCATCATCACATCGTATTTGCGGTACTCGATCGGCACATTGGATTTGTTCGGATTAAGCTTAGTACCGGCAAGCGGCAGGAATGGCATCCTCTTTATCTCCGAGAAAAACCGCTCCATATATTTGTCATGATTTCTGTCAATGCTGATATGGTGATAATTCTTCGGCACCTCCGCCAGAAAATGATGATAGTACATCGGGTGGTCCACCACGATATTGTAGCTTGGAATGTCCAGCGCGTCCCACATGCTTCTGTCATTTTCGTCCAAAAAGTATTCTTCACCGCTCATGCCGTGAAAATTGAAATTCACAAGCACTGTATTCCCTTTTTCAAAGAATCGGAAAAATTTCTCCGTGCTGACATAGGGACTGCTCAAATCGAACATAAACGTCTCGTGCCCGAGCGCTTCAAACCCTTCTGCAAGCTGTCTCGAAAAATATCCCTGTGTTTCTATATCACCCTCGAAAAGCATGATCTTTTTCATGGTTGTATCTCTCTTCATTTGGACATAATTAACCTAGTATATTCAATGGTAACACAATTTGGACAAAATGCCTATAGGGAAATAAATGAAGAATGCCCACAGCTTTCATGCTGTGGACATATACGCGTATACTGATTTTGCACTTTCACTACTTTTGTCCTAAGAAATAAAATCCATTCGAGCTGTGCCCATTCATTGTCGTGCGTGTTACACGGCTGTATTCAAGCTCAGCAAAATCTTTCAACAACTGCCTGATCCACGCCTCGTCATGATGACGGCATACCGCGCCCTCCGGCAATTCAAAAACACCGTATACCCCATAGATGTCTTTGAATTGTTCATAACGTGAAAGATTCCGCTCGTCCGTATTCAGCAGAAAATCATTGACATACAATATACCCTGCGGTTTCAGCACCCTCTTGATCTCTGCCACAAGCTGTTCTTGTTCCTCGTTGGTTCGTATGCAAGTTAGCACCGCAAAGAGAATGACAGCATCAACGCTTGCATCCGGTAAAGCAATTTTGTCATCTTCCTTGATCCTTAAATCGAGATACGGAAACTGCCGTTTTCCTCTCGCTATCATGCCGCTCGAAAAATCAATGCCAACTAAATCCTGATATCCGTTCCGATACAGTTCGTCAAGCGTCCTTCCGTACCCACATCCCACATCCAGGATACAGCTATCCTTTTTGATATACTTTGCAAAGTTTTCTAACTGAATCGGAGATGTAAATTCCTTTTTCTCTGATACACTGTTCCAATACTCCTCTTGTTTCATCTGCCGTCTACCTCCTTTTTTGCATTATATAATCTTCTGTGATAATCTGATATGAGAAATCTCACATAATTAAAAAGGACTCCATTATGAAAATAATAGATGAACAGAAAATATTAGAAGACTACTACCTGCGCTTTCCTTTATCGAACTATTTCAGTTTCAACATAGTTCCGTATATATCCGTTGTCAGATTTGACAGTGGGGAAAATATACTGGAGGAAGGCGAATATCCCGGATTTCTTTATTATTTAATAGACGGACGGGCGAAACTGTTCCTCTCCCACGAAAACGGGCGTGTCTCGCTTATCAATTTTCTCAACGCTCCCTGCTTTATCGGAGAAATGGAACTGCTGGGTGCCCAGGAAACCGCAAACGGCGTGACCGCAATCACGCCTTGTACATGTTATGCCATTCCCATAGAACCGTGCAAAGATAAGTTGCTGAACGATGCAAAATTCCTGCGATACCTTTGTCTGTTTATAAGCCAAAAAGCGATAGGTAACACACATAACTATGCAAAAAATCAATCCTACCCGCTGCAGACGCGTCTGGCAAACTTTATCCTATTGACTTCCTATAACCGAATGTACCGCGAAAAACATACGGAGGCATCCGAATTTCTGGGTGTAAGCTACCGCCACCTTCTCTATGTCTTAGCTGATTTTGTCAAACGCGGACTTTTGGATAAAACAGAACAGGGGTATTATATCCGGGACTTAAATACCCTCCGCAAAATTGCAGGGGGTGATTAATATTATCCATAAACTAACGAAATCCTAAAACGATCCATTCTTCTTCACAGGAACCCATAACTCGCAGAACAGACCGCTTTCACCGCTTTCATAATATATCTCATAGTCGGTGTCATCTGTTTGCACATAACCTGTCTGCGGAGCAAATTCTTTGAAAAACTTGCTCCATGTTTCGCCTATACAATTACCGTCAGGACCAA
Organism: Lachnospiraceae bacterium; assembly: GCA_022510625.1. GTDB lineage: Bacteria > Bacillota > Clostridia > Lachnospirales > Lachnospiraceae > UBA3282. The sequence continues at coordinate 3,722 of JAFLTD010000070.1, read as the reverse complement.
AGCATTTAAATACCGCATAGTCTGCGGGCTCGATTTCCCAAATCAAATAGCCGCTATTGAGAAACTTCTCTAATTCTGTAAGATCGGTATCTTCATCCACAACAACACCGATTCCGTAATTGAAATGTGTTTCGCTCTCTTTAGCGGGCGAGCATAAACCATACACATCCCTTTTACCTATAGGTCGAAGTGCTTTCATAGGTTCAACAAGATTTCTTTCATAACATTCTGTCCAAAAATCCGGAATGCTTGTGTCATTGTCATCACTGGTGATTTCATTCGGAAATGCCTTTACCAATGCGACAAATTTCTGATGTTCTTTATGTTCCATTCTGTAATCCATAATACTGCCACCCTCCAATGTAATTTTTATCACAAGGGGATTAAACAAATGAAGCTTCGTTCCTTTTTGCTTTGCCTGCTTCGGCGTAGAGCCATGAAAACGCGAAAAGGCTTTAGAGAAACTTTCAGGTGACTCATACCCATACTTATATGCAGCATTGATCACCGATATATCAGTTGCCTGAAGTTCCTGAGCCGCCAAGGTGAGACGTCTGTTCCTGATATACTCATTCGCTGTCATGCCGGCAATAAAACTGAATGTCCGATGAAAATTGTAGCTCGACATATGAATGCTTTTCGCAACATCAGCGTAATTGATATCTTCGTAAATATGGTCCTCCATGTAGCATATGGCTTGCTGGATCAGTTGTATCGACACTTTGCTCAATCCTCCTATATGCAATCATTATAGTTGATTGTAGTTAGTGAGTCCTGTTCGCGCTTGCACAATTCTGTCCGGAAAGAACAAAACTAAATTCGGATGCGGTCATCAAACAGCCGCATCCGATAGAATCCCATATTTCAAATGTCTATACACATTCTTAAATCACTACTGCTTACGATATTTCTTCTCAATTACTTGTGTATAAATAACCATAAGCGCAATCACTTCAATCACAATACCTAAAATAGAAATTATAACCAGTGGAGAATTTTGCCCATCCAACATCGGAGTACTTAGTACAACAAACACGACTCCAAATGCGCACCACAGCTTGCCTACTGCATGATTATATTTCCGTACATCATTCACTTCATACACTTTAGCATTTGACCAAAAACCTACTGTCTTTTTTGCAAAGAACGCGAAAATGCCAATTCCTACAAAAAAGCAACCCACAATAACACATATGATAAAACTTGCCATGTTGCACTCCTTCTTCAATGATTAAGTCTGCATAAACCATTTTATCACTTTATAAATTATTTTTCAAAAAAATGTCCAAACAGCTGCCATATCGTCTCATTCGGATACGTAGCCTTCAGTCCGACCAGTGCCATAACGACTATGAGAAACGCCAGAACACATACAATTACTACCGGCCAAACAAATTTAGCCTTCAATGCGCTTCCGTCCTCACCGATTGTTTTCTTCTTGCGGGTTGCATACAGTATATTTTCAACGGTTGCACCCAGCGCAAGAACAATTCCCACAAATTGTACCAGCACAAAAATATTCGGTAAATCCGAACTGATTGCAATGGCATACACAAATATCAGAGAAACTAATGCAATGATACTATTTCTCTTAATTCGTGTAATTATCAGTTCTTTCTCATACTCAGTATACTCCGCAACCTTTTCCAATGTATCTTTCATTTCAGCATTCATAATCTCACTCTTCCTTCCCCCGTCTATAATTTCACGGATATCAATGTCATAGAATTCAGCCAGCAGAATAAGCATCCCTATATCCGGCAGATTGCTTCCCGTTTCCCATCTGGAAACCGTTCTGTTGGACACACCCAGTTTTTCAGCCAACTGTTCTTGGGTAAGTTCTTTTTCACTTCTTAATTTTTTTAAGAACTCTCCAATCTTTCTTTGGTCCATTCTGATTGCCTCCTTTCATGAGCATCTTACTCAAAAAGCATTCAAAACAACACGACATAGAGCGAGAATTGCACTTTTGTTACAACTAGACACATATGTTGACCCCGATGTCACTCCCGTTGAATATATCTTTAGAATCTATATATCAAAAACACGGTGCTTTGTAAATGCAAAAAGCAGAAAACCTTCCGGGTTTTCTGCTTTGATGAAATCGAGCAAAAACAAACTAATTCCCCAACAATAAATACAGCTTTTTCAACAAAACCTCTCTGTCAATGGGCTTAACCACATAGTCCCTTACCCCGTCTGTCACTGCCTTCACTACCTGTTTCTTTTGATTGTTTGATGTAAGGAAAATGACCGGAACATGTCTTAAGTGGGGTATCTTCTTAATCCGTGCCAATACATCATATCCGTTCATGATCGGCATTTCAATATCCAAAATGATCAGATCCGGTATTTTTTCCCTATGCTCCAAATACTCGAGAGCCCTCGTGCCGGTCGAAAATGGATGAAACTCGTATCCTTCCGAATCAAGCACATTCTTAAGCGTTTTCAGTACAACGTTGCTGTCATCCACTGCAACAATCCTTTTCTTATGCTGCACATAAATCTCTGTGAACTCTTCTTTTCTTTCAGACTCTTCGGTCTTTTCAGACTCTTCACTCTTGTCGGAATCTTCGGCCTTGTCAGATTCTTCACTCTTGTCGGAATCTTCGGCCTTGTCAGACTCTTCGGTCTTTTCGGACTCTTCACTCTTGTCAGACTCTTCGTCCTCTTCAGACTCTTCAATCATTGCAAACTCATCACTAATCACAAGTTCATCATTCATTTTAAACTCTTCATTCTTTGCAAACTCGTCATTCACATCAATCACCTCCACTCTTCTCTCAGCAATTTAATCGCCGTATGTTCATCAAAATCATCCTCCAGAGCGATCAATACATTTTTGATACGCTCATGCATGTCTTGCTCCAAAGGAGAACTAATCCAAGTTTTAAGCTTCTCTATCGCTTGATCTGTCTCAAAATCATCCAAAAGTGCAGCAACTTCTTCCAGATCGTTCTGCGACAGTTGCAATATCTCGCCTCCGTTATCACTAACCACATCGTACTTATCGTCTTCTGCACGATATTTACCGTAAAACTCCTGAAGGCCCTCAAGCGTATTATCCCATACAGCAACAAGCTCATCCCAATGTGCCTTCACATATTCCAGATCTTTAGCCTTACTCTTCATTTCATGCTCATAGGCGATATCCGCAAACTTATCTGCTCCCAATGCTCTTGCAGTTCCCTTTACGCCATGTACAGAAATAGCATATTCTTCTATATTTTCTTCTGCTATCAATTGCTGCATAGCTTCCTGTCTCTTACGATCTTTCAAGAATAGGTCTACAATGTCCAAATACATCTCCAGCTCGCCCTGAACCAGCGCCAAACCATTTTTTAAGGAAATATCGTACTCTTCCTGCAGAATCTGTTCATCAGGACCCAACCCCTCAAAACCAGATTGCACTGTTTCCTGATTCTTGTCAAGAAGCTGTCCTTGATGTCCTCTTTGGAAAGCATCATCTTGTTTTGTGATCTGCACCAGTTCTTCCGGCAAATAGGACAGAATCATCTGCTCCAGCAGGTTCGCGTCAATCGGCTTTGTCAGGAAGTTAGCAAAGCCCTCCTTCAGGTATAACTCTCTGGCTCCTGCAAGCGCATTTGCCGTCAAGGCAATGACTGGTGTCTCCTCATTGGGGAAATGCTCAAGTTTCTGTATCTCATGCAGTGTCTCAATTCCGTCCATCTCCGGCATCATATGATCCATAAAAATGATAT
>JAFLTD010000007.1:46785-59585 GCA_022510625.1 Lachnospiraceae bacterium | reverse complement strand
TCTCATGGGAAGAAGATGTATCCCTGATCTTATCGATGGCATCCATCGCCGTATTAATCGCCGTATCAAAACCGATCGTATACTCCGTGCAGGCAATATCAAGATCGATGGTTCCCGGAATACCGACGGTATTGACGCCATGTCTGGCCAGTGCCTGCGCACCTCGGTAAGAACCGTCCCCGCCGATTACAACCAATCCGTCAATGCCATGCTTTTGGCAGACATCCGCGCCTTTCTGCTGTCCTTCCTCCGTGTGAAACTCCGGACACCGTGCGGTACCCAGAATCGTACCACCCCGCTGGAGTGTGTCGGATACCGTCCACCTCTCCATATCTATGATCTCTTCGTTTAAAAGGCCCCGATAGCCTTTCTTAATTCCCTTGACACTGACGCCGTTCGCCAACGCTTTCCTGACAACGGCACGAATAGCCGCATTCATTCCCGGTGCATCACCGCCGCTTGTAAGAACGCCTATCGTTTTGATCTTCTTAGCCATATATGCCTTCCATCCCCTTCCGTGATGATTCCTAACTGTATTCTACTCTAAACAAATACGCATTTCAATATATTTCGATGAATTGTTTCCCGGTTTTTCACACCAGTCTGATATTCTCCGTCCCGTATAACTCCCCTAAACGCGCGATCAATTCTTCTCCGGCATTCACGTTCCAGTTAGGCGGCAGGGGGTACTTCGACTTCGGATTCTCCACATAGATAATCACGTTGTCCTTCCCTTCAGACTGACGCAGTGCATCGTACAGTTCTTCCTTGTGCGCCTCAAATTCCTCTTTCGTGGAAAACTTGATCCACAGTTTCCTGACTATATCTTCAAACGGCAGAATCTGCTCGCAAATCAGTTTGCCGTCCTTCTCCTCCTCCACGCTGATTCTGCCCTTGATAAATACTTTGCTGTCCTCTGTAATCCGGCTGCCGTAACGCTCGTACTGCCCCGGGAACACGATTACTTCAACGGTTCCCACCAGATCTTCAATCTGCAGGAATGCCATCACTTTCTCATTCTTCGTGTACTTGATCTTCTTCTCCGCGACCATGCCGCCCACAGTGGCGGTCCGGCCATCTTCCACCGCTGTCTCACCGGTCTCCTCGTCGAGGAGAAAATCCGCCGTGGTGTTGGTGATATTTCCCCGCCACATCTCCTGATACTCCTCCAGGGGATGTCCGCTGATGTAAATGCCCAGCACCTCCTTTTCAAAGGCAAGCTTCATCTCCTTAGAATATTCGCCCACATCGGGCAGCCTGATATCAAAATCCTCTTTCTGTTCCTCGGATACAATGTCGAAGAGAGATATCTGCCCCGCCATGTTATTCTTCTTATCCTGCTGGATACTGTCCATGATCTGGATATATACGCTCATGAACTGCTTTCGCGTTCCGCCCAGACTGTCTATCGCTCCCGCCTTGATCAGGTGTTCTATGGCGCGCTTGTTCACTTCCTTATCCGCCATGCGGGCAATGAAGTCCTGAAGATTCGTAAAAGGTCCCCGCGCCTCACGCTCCTCTACCATGGCATCAATGACCGGTCTTCCTATACTCTTGATCGCAGTCAGCGCATAGCGTATCTGCTTATCCCCCGACACGGAGAAGCCACCCTCGCCCTCGTTGATGTCAGGCGGCAGAATCTCAATCCCCATACTCCGGCAAGTCATAATATACTCCGACACTTTGTGCGGATTATCAATGACCGAGGTCATCAGTGCCGCCATGAACTCCACAGGATAATAATATTTCAGATACGCCGTCTGATATGCCACCACTGCGTAACATGCCGCATGTGATTTGTTAAAAGCGTATTTGGCAAAGTCCATCATCGTATCATAAATGTGGTTTGCAACATCGGCACTGATGCCGTTGGACACGCAGCCGGGCACACCTTCCTCCGGATTGCCGTAGGTAAAATTCTTGCGCTCCTGTTCCATCACATACTGTTTCTTCTTACTCATGGCACGGCGCACAAGATCGCTCCGCCCCATCGTATATCCGCCCAGTTCCTGCACGATCTGCATAACTTGCTCCTGATAGACAATACAGCCGTAAGTCGGCGCCAAGATAGGTTCCAGCTGCGGGCAGTCGTAAGTGACGGAGTCCGGATCGTTCTTACCTTTGATATATTTGGGGATAAAGTCCATGGGTCCCGGACGATACAGCGAAATGCCGGCAATGACATCCTCTAAACTCTGCGGTTTCAGCTCCTTCATGAAATTCTTCATGCCGCCGCTTTCTAACTGGAACACACCGTCCGTCCTGCCCGTTCCGATGGAAGCAAGAACTGCCGGGTCATTGTAATCGATTGCATCCACATCGATAAAAACACCCGTACTCTTCTCCACCAGCTGCACCGCATTCTGAATGACCGTCAGCGTTCGCAGTCCCAGGAAATCCATCTTAAGAAGTCCCAGCTCCTCGATGGTCGTCATCGTAAACTGCGTGGTCACGGCACCGTCAACACCGCGGGAGAGCGGGACATAATTGTCCGCCGCATCCGGGCAGATCACCACGCCCGCCGCATGCGTGGAGGTGTGTCTGGGCAGTCCTTCCAAGCGCTTGCTCATATCGATCAGCGTGTGCAGCTGCTCATCCTCATTGTACATTCTGCGAAGCTCCGGATTTATTTCCAAAGCCCTGTTTATCGTTATGTTGAGCTCGTTGGGAATCATCTTTGCAATCGAGTCCACATATGCATAAGGGAGATCCATCACACGCCCCACGTCACGAATCACACCTTTTGCCGCCAATGTACCGAAAGTCACTATCTGCACGACCTTGTCGCTGCCATATTTGCGGTTGACGTGATCAATGACCTCCTGTCGTCTCTCGAAGCAGAAATCCACATCAATATCCGGCATGGATACTCTCTCCGGGTTTAAGAAACGCTCAAACAGGAGACTGTATTTGATCGGATCTATATTCGTAATTTTAAGGCAATACGAGACAATACTTCCCGCCGCCGAGCCACGGCCCGGACCGACAGCAATGTCATTTTCTCTGCAGTAATTGATATAATCCCAGACAATCAGGAAGTAATCTACAAATCCCATATCATGGATAATGCCCAGCTCATACTCGAGACGCGCCTGCAGTGTACCGTCATCGTCGGGATACCGCTGCGCCATACCGTCCTGACACAATTTATTCAGATAGGTCCACGAATCATACCCTTCGGGCACCTCATAGTGCGGCACCTTATACTTGTTAAACTCTATCTCCACATGGCATCTGTCCGCAATGCGCTGTGTATTCTCCACGGCTTCCCACGCATAGGGAAAAAGCCCTTTCATCTCCTCTTCGCTCTTCACATAATATTGACCGCCCTCATAGCGCATGCGGTCCTCGTCGGCCAGTTTCTTGCCGGTCTGCAGACAGAGCAGGATATCGTGGGGCTGCGCGTCCTCCGCGTAGGTATAATGCACATCGTTGGTCGCCACGAGAGGAATATCCAATTCTTTACTCATGTTAAGAAGCGCTGCATTGACCGTCTTCTGCTCCGGGATACCGTGATCCTGAAGCTCTAAGAAAAAATTGCCCTTGCCGAAACAGTCCTCATATCTTCTTGCAACCTTCTTCGCCTCATCGATCAGACCCTTCTGAATATAGCGCTGCACTTCACCCGCGAGGCATGCGGACAGAGCGATAATGCCCTCATGATATTCCTGCAGGACCTCCATATCCACACGGGGACGATAGTAATACCCTTCCGTAAATCCGCGGCTGACAATCTTCACGAGATTGGCATATCCCGTATTGTTCTCCGCAAGCAATACCAAGTGATAATACCTGTCCTCTCCGCCCGTTAGCTCCCTGTCGAAGCGTGAACCGGGCGCCACGTACACCTCGCATCCGATAATCGGGTTGATTCCCGCCGCCGTCGCCTCTTTATAGAAGTCGATGACACCGTACATAACACCGTGATCCGTGATGGCGGCGCTGTCCATGCCCAGTTCCTTGACACGCTTGACGTACTCTTTAATTTTATTGGAACCGTCCAAAAGACTGTATTCGGTATGGACGTGTAAATGTGCAAATGCCATTGGTGACCTCGCTTCTGTATTATCTTCTGTTTCGCTCATTCCCATATATTTTATCACAAACCCAAGTGCACGCAAAGAGTTCTTTCTCACGGAACAAGTCAAAAGGGAGCGGTCATCCAAAACCGCTCCCTTCAATATCAACATAATGTAATTTCTATTTACAGATACTTCTTCAGCACATCCGCCTTGTCAACTTTCTCCCAGGGAAGATCCAGATCCAGACGACCGAAATGTCCGTACGCAGCCGTCTGCTTGTAGATCGGACGGCGTAAGTCTAACATCTTGATGATGCCTGCCGGACGAAGATCGAAGTTCTCACGGATGATGTCAACCAGCTTCTCATCGGAAAGTTTGCCTGTTCCGAAAGTATCTACCATAATAGAAGTGGGCTGTGCCACACCGATCGCATAGGAAAGCTGGATCTCACATTTGTCAGCGAGTCCTGCCGCCACGATATTCTTCGCCACATAGCGCGCTGCGTAAGCCGCAGAGCGGTCTACTTTCGTGCAGTCCTTACCGGAGAAAGCGCCGCCGCCGTGACGGGCATATCCGCCGTATGTATCAACAATGATCTTACGTCCTGTCAGACCTGCATCACCGTGAGGTCCGCCGATCACAAAACGTCCCGTAGGATTGATAAAGAACTTGGTGTTGTCGTCAATCAGCTCTTTCGGCAGGATAGGATCGAATACATGTTTCTTGATATCCGCGTGAATCTGCTCCTGTGTCACATCCGGATCGTGCTGCGTAGACAGAACAACCGCCTCCAGTCTTACCGGCTTGCCGGCCTCATCGTACTCTACGGATACCTGGCTCTTGCCGTCCGGACGAAGATATGTCAATGTGCCGTCCTTACGAACCTTGGTGAGCTGCAGTGCAAGCTTGTGTGCAAGGGAGATTGGGTAAGGCATATACTCTTCCGTCTCATTGGTGGCATAACCGAACATCATACCCTGGTCACCGGCACCGATCGCTTCGATCTCGGCATCGGACATCTTGTTCTCTTTGGCCTCCAGCGCCTTGTCAACGCCCATTGCAATATCTGCGGACTGCTCGTCGATGGCTACCAGAACGGCACAGGTATTGCCGTCAAATCCGTACTCGGACTTGGTATAGCCGATCTCCTTAACGGTGTCACGCACAATTTTCTGAATATCCACATAGGCGTTGGTGGTGATCTCACCGGTTACAAGTGCAAAGCCTGTACACACTGCTGTCTCACATGCAACGCGGCTCATTGGGTCGCTTTCCATGCACGCATCCAGGATGGCATCGGAAATGGCATCACACACTTTGTCAGGATGTCCTTCTGTTACTGATTCTGAGGTAAATAATCTCTTCTCCATTTTCATTCTCCTTTATGTATTTTAAGATAAAATAAAGTCCGCTTATCAAATAAGCGGACCTGACAGTCGATAATCAAATCCTCTTATTGTTCGAGCTGCCGCAGGCAGGTTTTCGCTCAGGTTGGCACCTTCCTTCTTAAGGGGTTGCCGTGGCTTCACAGATCCTATGTATCTCCACCACTCTGAATAAGAGAAAACTCACAATATGGAATTGTCATATCTGTACTTAACATTACACCTCTATAGATTCTATGTCAATAGATTCCGATAACATTGTGTCAAAATTCAGTTCTCTTGCCAAACGTCAAATCCGGCTGATACGCTCATCCGACCTTAAGCTTGAACTTCTGCAGATCTCTCTCTGCTGTCAATATCTCAATCTGTGCGCCAAGCGCCTGCAGTTTCAAATGGAAATCCTCATAGCCGCGCTCGATGTATTTGATATCATCCACGGTAGTGATTCCTTCTGCCGCCAGCCCCGCAATCACAAGCGCTGCACCTGCCCTCAAATCAGGGGCGGCAATACTTGCTCCGGTATACTGCTTCACGCCGTCGATAATCGCTGTGTTACCTTCCACCTTAATATTCGCGCCCATTCGGGTCAGCTCGTCTACATATTTAAAACGATTTTCAAAAATACTCTCCGTCACGATGCTTGTTCCGGCCGACAGACCCAAGGTCACGGTAATCTGCGGCTGCATGTCTGTGGGAAATCCCGGATAGGGAAGTGTCTTGACATGGGTATGGCCCAGTGGCTTGGAAGACACAACACGGACAGCGTCGTCCGACTCCTCCACCTCACATCCGAGTTCGAGCAATTTCGCACTGATAGACTCCAAGTGCTTGGGTATGACATTCTTGACCGTCACATCGCCTTTCGTCACTGCGGCAGCAAACATAAAAGTACCCGCCTCTATCTGATCGGGTATGATGACATACTCCGTACCGTGCAGTTTGGCTACACCTCTAATTCTGATCACATCCGTACCTGCGCCTTTGATATTTGCGCCCATACTGTTTAAGAAGTTCGCAAGATCCACGACATGGGGTTCTTTCGCCGCATTCTCGATCACAGTTTGTCCCTCTGCCATGACCGCAGCCATCATCACATTCATGGTTGCACCTACCGAAACCACATCCATGTAGATATGGTTGCCGACCAGTTTCTCCGTCTCCGTAATGATCAGACCATGTTCGATTCTGACATTGGCACCCAACGCCCGGAAGCCTTTGATATGCTGATCGATCGGTCGAAGACCGATATTGCAGCCGCCCGGCAGGGCAACTTCCGCTTTCTTATATTTGCCCAACAGCGAGCCCAGCAGATAATAGGATGCTCTGATTTTCTTAATATAATCGTCCTCGATTACCAGATCGTGAATCTGGGATGCGTTGATTTTAACAGTGTGCCGGTCTACTCTGTTGATAATGACGCCGATGCTCTCCATCGCCTGCATCAGCACATTCGTATCCCTGACATCCGGTATATTTTCTATTAAAACAGTTTCATCCGTCATAACAGCCGCAGCAAGAATAGCCAGCGCCGCATTCTTGGCACCGCCGATCTCCACTTCGCCGACTAACGGATTCCCACCTTTAATCGCATATTGTTCCATAATTGTCCCCTGTATGATAAACGAAATATTATCTGAAATATCAAAATAATTTTACTTTATTTCTTAGATTCTACCTTAAATCGAAAAAACACATAAAACAATTAATTAACAGTATACCATATTTTACATATTTGTAAATGGGAATCTTAATTTAGGTAATTCAGCGGATTCACCTGCGTGCCGTTAATCAGTATCTCAAAATGCACGTGCGGCCCGGTGCTTACACCCGTGTTACCGCTCAGGGCAATCTTCTGCCCCTGGCTGACAGTCTGTCCCGGTGATACCAACACTTTACTCAAGTGTCCGTATCTGGTCTGCCTGCCGTCCGCGTGATTGATATATACCACATAGCCGTATCCGCTTCCCCAGCCCGCTTTGGCAACAGTTCCTGCGGAGGATGCCATAACCGCGGTCCCGACCGGTGTTGCCCAGTCAATTCCCTTGTGGTAAGTGCTGGCCCCTTTCGTGGGTGCTTTACGCCTGCCGAAACCGGACGACTGACGTCCTCCCGAAATCGGTTTGATGTAAGTCGGCGGAATCTTGGTTCCCCGCTCCACAATCTTAGGCACCGCTTCGTAAGTAATCTCTTCTTTTAATATATCTCTCACTACTTCCTCGTTATTACGATACGAAACGTTAGCCACTACCCTGCGGTGCCCTGCTGAAGGCTCCTGCAAAGTCTGTGTCTGTGTGGTATACCAGTCGTCATTATCTATATAAATGATTTCTGCCTCATAATCTTCCTCATAGTATACTTCCTCTGTACGCTCTACCGACAATTCCGGTTCCGGAACCGTAACGATCAATTCGTCACCCACACGGATCATGGAATTTTCGTTATCGATTGTCTCATTCATCGCAATCAGATCTGCCAGCGGAATCTCGTTCTTCTCGGCAATCTCTGACAGCGTATCCCCGGATACTACCTCGTAGATCTGCTCTTTCTCCTTCTCCTTTGTCACTTCCTCGATCGCTTTCTCCAGAGACGTGATCTCATCATCCTGCAGATAAGACTCCACCACCTCCACAGTGTCACCGAATTGCAGTGTCTTCAATCCAAGCTCATAATCCGAGAAATCTTTCTCGACATCCGGCTCTACATCCGTAAACATCTCGTCCAACGCGGCATCAATGCCTACGCTGGTCATAACTTCCTCTGCCGCCTCTTCCTCTTCCTGATGTTCCTTGGTGGAATAAATCTGGGTAGTCAGAACATTCAATTCCCTCTCACCGTCAAGCACCAAATCCACGTAATAGTCATGTTCATTGTCATACTTGTTGATAGATGCCTGCAGCAGAGCCAGCACTTCCTCCGCACTTGAGAGATTGACGGTATACTCATTGATTTTAACCGTATAAGAACGATTCAGCGTCTCCTTGACACTTTGCCGAAGAACCGCCGTCATGTTGGCAGTTATGACACTATTGTCATCTACAACGCCCCACAGCACCTCATCGCCTTCATAACTCACCTCGCTGTCTGCCAGCACAAGCTCATCGCTCGTTCCCGCCAGCCTTTTGCGCGCCGCGATCAGACACTTGTCCACCTGCTCCGGGTCGCCTACGACACCCACCTGTACATCATTCAGATATACCGTAAAAATGTTATCGCCGGTACTTACCAATTTATGGAAGTTGGGAAAAAACAATATATTGGCGAAGATTGCAAACACCGCAACCTTAATATATGCAATTTTCATTTTTTTATAATGTCTTGTGATTTTTTTCATCATATAATCATCATCTCGTTTTGACTGCTTCGAGTTTTTCGCCACATTACAGGTGTTCTGTAACAAAAATGTAACATTTAATATTCTATCAGTATTTCCCCAAAAAGTAAAGTGATGTATAATTCAGGTATGGATAAAATATTTTTTCATATAGATGTCAACTCCGCATACCTGAGCTGGAGTGCCCTCGAAAAACTGCATAACGGTTCGGATATCGACCTGCGCACCATCCCTGCCATCATCGGCGGCGACATGGCAAAACGCCACGGGGTCGTTCTGGCCAAATCCATTCCCGCCAAAAATCACGGCATTGTCACCGGTGAGCCGATCGTCAACGCCATGCGCAAGTGTCCCAATCTGACACTCGAACCGCCGGACCATAAACTGTACAGCCGCAGGAGTCATGAGTTGATGGCACTTTTGTCCGACATCTGCCCCGACATCGAACAGGTCAGTGTCGATGAGTGTTACATGGATTACACTCCTATCAGCCGACAGTACCCGTCTCCGGAAGCAGCTGCACATCTGATCAAAGACCGCGTCAGGGAACAATTAAATTTTACCGTGAATGTAGGCATATCTGACCGGAAAGTTCTGGCAAAGATGGCTTCAGACTTCGAGAAACCCGACCGGTTACACACGCTTTATGTATGCGAAATCCGGGAGAAACTGTGGCCTCTCCCCATATCCTCCCTGTTCATGTGCGGACATTCCAGCGTGGAAGCGCTTCACCGACTGGGTATTCTATCCATAGGCGATCTGGCTCAGACTGACGTATCCATCCTGCAGTCCAACATGAAAAGCCATGGGAAACTGCTCTGGGAGTATGCCAACGGCATTGACAATTCCATCGTGGAGACGGAACAGGCAGCCGCCAAGGGAATCGGCAATTCCACCACGCTGAGCAAAGATGCCGTGACTATGGAAGATGTCAAACCGGTTTTGCTTTCCCTGTCGGAGTCGGTGGCCGGGAGACTGCGCAAGGCAGGACAGATGGCGGAAATAATCAGTGTGGAAATCAAATATAATACTTTTAAAAAAGTATCTCACCAGACGGCACTGTTCTCCCCGACCTGCGGCAGTGATACGATTTATCGGACGGCCTGTGAACTCTTCGCGGAGCTGTGGGACGGCACGCCTATCCGTCTGCTCGGAATACGCTCCTCGAAGCTCACATCCGTCGGAGAGCCTGTGCAGATGTCGCTTTTTGATCTGCCGGACGCTATGGCACAATCCGATACACCTCGCAGTCCTAAGAAAAACATCTCTTCCGATAGTATATTACTCAAAAAAAGTGAAAAGCTCGATGCCGCATTAGATTCCATCAGAAAACGTTACGGCACGGATGCAGTTATGCGGGGAAGTCTTTTGAACCGCAGTAATACAACTGACAACAAAAAATCTTAGACTGCACAAACACAGTCTAAGATTTCTACTTTTTCTTCTTCACACTATACCCGAAACTTCCAATCTCCTCACCCGTTGTCAGATATCTTCCGTGGGAATAGACGAGAGGCTTGGAATCATTTAAATTGAATCTTCCCGATTCATCCATATACCGATCGTCCACATGAACTGCCAGTATTTCGGCGATAAACATATCGTGACTTCCCAGTTCCAATTTCTGTGTCACACGGCACTCCAGATTCACGGGACTCTCCTTCACCATAGGAGCCTTGACATGCTCTGCCGCAATCGGTGTCAGATTCATCGCTTTCCATTTATCTATATCCCTACCGCTCTTGACACCGCAGTAGTCGGTGGCATACACAAGTTCCTCCGTCGTCAGGTTGATCACAAACTCTCCCGTCTCCTCTATCATATGATGAGAATATCGTTCCGGCCTGACGGAAATGGATACCATCGGCGGCTCGGAGCAGATCGTGCCTGTCCATGCTATAGTCAGTAGATTCGTGTTGCCCGCGCCATCTGCCACACTGACCAGCACCGCCGGCAGCGGATACAGCATATTACCCGCCTTCCAAGTCTGTCTTCCCATAATAATTCAGTCCCCTTAATTCCTATATGATATTACAATATGCCTGCAGAAGATTCAAACCATATAACACGCTACATCGGAATCGTAATCCCTAACAAATGAACTGCAATGTCAGCCAATACCGCGAGCAAAATCAGGACTGAGATAGGCAGTACTGCCTTGCTTCCGCGATTCGCCTGCTGGCTCTTCTTCAGTTCCTCCGTCTGCTTACTTAACTCTTCAGCTACGGCTGCCTGCACATTGCGGTAAACTTTTACATTCTCCTTGTGCAGATAATCGTCAGACTGCCTGAACTTTTCTTCCAGAACTTCCCGAAGCTGCGTCAAGGCCTGTACGGATTCCTCATTCCTGCCGCTGTCTTCCAAGAGTTCCTTGATTCGGTTCAAAGCCTGCACAGTCTCCTCGTTCCTGCTGTTATCTTCCAGCAGTTCCTTGATCCGGTTCAAAGCCTGCCTGGTCTCCTCATCTCTGCTGTTGTCCCTCAGAATTCCCTCGATACGATCCAGCATCTGCTTCGTCTCCTCGGCTCCGCCGTTGTCATCCTGCATACTTTCAAGCTTTGACATGTATTCCTTCAATGTATTCTGCACATCAGACAAATTTGCCGCCGTCTTGAGATTCACCTGTCGAATCTCCTGCATCAACTCGTCATATGCCTTCATCTGATTCTGCATCTGTTCCATCTTGGCGGCTTCCGCCGTCATATTTGCAAGAATCATCTCCTGAGCATTTCTTTTTTGTGCAAGTTTATCAATAAATGTATCCATTATATTTCCTCCGATCATCGTCCCAGTCGCTTTCTCATCATCCAGTAATGTATTATGCCTATAAGGCTTACTGGCATTTTAACACCTTTTCGGCGTCGTGACAACCAAAATGAGATTGTTAAGCGACAGCCCGTCAATCCGGCATCATCCATCTCGTTTTTATATAATTTGCACAACTTTGACATTATTTTCGCCGCTTACTTGTAAACATTTACGATAACTTTACATCATGTTCATAGTTTGTTCATATTTAACATGTATACTTTAACTATAGCAAACAAGCTAATATGTAATGTTTAACATTACACACATAGATAAATTTTTTCATAATAGCCCAAGCGCCGCAAGGTGCTTGGGCACTCCTCATTTTATGGCAGTATTTCCCATGAAATCACAAAAATATAAAAGGAGCATCACCTGCAGCCGCCAAGCGGCTATACTGTGACACCCCTTACTCTGTCAATCCTCATCGAGTCCCTGCTGCTCAATATACAGAATTTCCTCATTCAGCGCAAGCATCCTGGCATCCAGATCCGATACCATCTGTGCACATTCTACCAACTCTTCCCTGATATGTTCCGGTGCGTTACCCTCAAATTTATAGTGAATCTTATGCTCCAGACTCGCCCAGAAATCCATGGCAACCGTCCTGATTTGGATCTCCACCTTAGTATCTTCGATACGGTCGGAGAGATACACAGGTACACTCACCAGCATATGATAACTCTTGTAACCGCTGGCCTTCGGATTCACTATGTAATCTTTGACCGAAATCACCTTAATATCGCTCTGATTGCTGATCATCTCCGCAATCTGATAAATATCCGATGCAAAGGAGCAGATAACACGGATACCCGCAATATCATTGACATAGCGTATCATATTATTAATAGTAGATTCATACCCGTGTTTCTTCAGTTTCTTAACAATACTCTCCGGTGTCTTGATGCGCCCTTTAATATGTTCTATCGGATTGTACCTGTGCACATGTTGAAATTCATCGTTTAAGATTTCGAGTTTCGTTGATATCTGTTTCAAAGCGGAATTGTAAATCAGCGTCACTTCTTTCCAGCTGTCAATATCCCCGTCCCGATCCATTCTTGCTTCCATTGTTTCCCCCTAAATAACACAAATCAATAAATCCTAACCTCTACCAAACTCGCAAGCCCACGCTTACACTGCAAGCTTCATGTCGCTCACGGGCTTTCGCCCTACACTGCAAGCTCCATTCCGCTTCGCTTCATGTCGCTCACGGGCTTTCGCCCTACACTGCAAGCTCCATTCCGCTCCGCTCCA
>JAFLTD010000007.1:0-46685 GCA_022510625.1 Lachnospiraceae bacterium | reverse complement strand
TACACTGCAAGCTCCATTCCGCTCCGCTCCATGTCGCTCACGGGCTTTCGCCCTATCAAAATACAATCTGATAAAATTGCCTGCAAGCAGTCATTTTATCATCTTGTATTTTGGCAGTGTTCAATGCTTACGTGAATTATATCACACTTCTTGCCAAAAATGTATATTTTATACAAAAAATTCATAATTTTTTAACTTTTATTGTATATTTTGTAGACAAAGGCCCTTAAAAATACTATATGCGGTAATGGGGAATACGTGCTATTATAATAATATAGAAAAAAGCAAAGGAGTGCACCTATGTTTCGTCTGTGGGCTAAGGAATTTAAAGACAACCGCATGATAAAGGACACCGTCATCGAAGATCTTTCGGATGACACGCGTACCCACAAGGTATTTCACGCCATTGACGAAGTGTGCTATCAATTCGATCTGGGCAAACCTATCTGGCTGGATTCTACCGTTCAGGACTTTAAACGCCATGATAAGACCAGATTTACACAAGATAACTTTATCGAATCAATCGATTTCGACTATCTGGAGATTCATGTCATTGAAGAGGATTAGTCTATTCCGGTAACGAATCCGAGTTTTTCAACATAATAATTTCTATGATTAAAAAAAGTGTGTATATTTCTATTGACTTTGCATACTTTAAGTAGTAGTATTTTAATATATCACATGTAGTTTTTAAAACTACTTATCGTAACACAAACCGCACGTTATGTTGATGTGGCATGTAATTCAATTGGTTAAACGAGGAATATTTATGGAAAGAAGGGATTTACCTATGCATATTACAATACGCGAACCGGGAAGCGCCATCACACATTTTATCGGCATGATGATGGCTATCGTTGCTGCGACACCGCTTATGGTCAAGGCGGCTGTGGGCTCGGACAACATAGCATGTGCCGCCCTTGCAATATTTATCGGCAGCATGGTCGCCCTGTACGGAGCAAGCGCCGTATACCACAGCGTCAATGTCAAAGACGGAATTCTGAAAGTATTCCGCAAACTGGATCATATGATGATTTTTGTGCTGATCGCAGGCTCATATACACCCGTCTGCCTTGTCATTCTGGATGCCAAAGCCGGCTATACGCTGCTTGCCGTTGTCTGGGGTATTGCCATCGCAGGCATGATCACCAAAGCTTGCTGGATCACATGCCCGAAGTGGTTCTCTTCTATAATATATATCGCTATGGGATGGGTTTGCCTCTCGGTTGTCGGCACTTTATGGAGCACACTGCCTCGCAGTGCTTTTATGTGGCTCCTTGCAGGCGGCATCATCTATACGGCAGGCGGCGTTATATACGCCCTGAAGCTGCCCATCTTTAATTCCAAGCACAAAAATTTCGGTTCCCACGAAATTTTCCATCTGTTTGTGATGGGCGGAAGCATCTGCCACTTTGTATTTATGTATTTGTATGTAGCATAAAACAGCGCAGTGGTCAAAAGCCGCTGCACTGTCATATCTAAACTGCAACAAAATCATTATTAGAGTCTGCTCTTTCTCAGGGCAGACTCAAGTTTTGCCTTAACCGGTGTCAATATTAAATATCCGATCAATCCGTATATGATTCCCAGCGAGGAGACCGCAAAATTCAAGAGTATTATCACATATCTATCCTGTGCGCCGTAATTGCCCGCAGCATCAATTACAGTTGAGACATACCCTAACACACTTACTAATATCCCGGTGATCAGCCATGAAATCCGAACCATTTTTACTGCGATATAAGAGTCCTTTATTTGGGCATCACTGTACCATTGTCTGCTGCTCACAATGACGAACGCTCTGCGAAATGCCTTTGAGGATTTCGTGCCGATCAAATATAATATGGTGACGACAACCATCACAGTCACCGTGGGCGGGTCTAGCCAGACCATGAAGCTTGTGCTTCCGTCAAAATAACTCATGCGCCCATAGAGGATACTGAATACAATCGGCAGGAATGACAGCACGATCATCACGATAATGCCCACAGAGTTGGTTTGGCTTGCCCTGGATTCCGATTCATGAATCAAGCTGATCATGTTCTCCTCTGCCTTTTGGGGATACGCCGCCTCGGACAGCCGTTCTCCCGAGAGCAGTTCATTGATGTTGACCTGCAGAACTTCGCATAAAGTCTCCAGTTTCGATATCTCCGGCAATGATTTTCCGCATTCCCATTTGGAGACTGCCTTGTCCGTGACGCCTACGGCATCGGCCAATTCCTTCTGTGACATTCCCTGTTCCTTGCGCACATCTGCAATAAATGCGCCGATTTTTTCTTGATTCATAGTTATTCCTCCTTGCTGTTTGGTACTTTTAATCCCATATTAGGGGAACAAATCCTAATACAGCAACCGCTTTGTAGTAGAATCGCTCTACTTGCGGTAGGGTCATATGAATTCTTATTTACTCGGCACATTCTTCCCTCGCAGCATCGCACCGCCTATCCCCAAAAGCACCAGTCCGACACCGCTAAATATCAGCGCATCGGAAACGGGCATGCTCTCCTTATACAGAATCGGAAACATCTTTTCAATCTTCTCCGGATAATACGATACCACCACACTGAGTGCATTGTTAATAAAATGCATCATCATCGACGGAAAGATGCTGCCCGTCCTGTATGCGACATAGCACAGCATCAGTCCCAGAAGTCCCGTCGGAATAAATTTCACCAGACTCATATGATAGATGCCGAAAAGCACTGCCACAATAGCGATCGCCACGGATACACGGTACTTAGCTCTCATGGAGTTGTAGATCAACCCACGGAACATCATCTCCTCACATACGGCGGGCGCCACTGCTATCACCAGGAATACGCTGACCACGTTGCCGTCCAAGATGGAGGAAAAGGTGGTAACCACGTTGTCAGCACTCTGCGGAAACAATGAAATCAAAGCATAAGATATCACTATGTTAAAAGGATACATGCCGAGAATCACAAAGAATGCTCCCGCAAAATCGCGCACTCCGGCAGGATGAAATCCGTATGTCTGCCGAATATCCTTTTTCGTGTAAAGCACAACCGCAAGCGGCACAAGCAGTATGATCAGCTGTGTGCCGAACACGCCGCCAAGCCCGAACTTCAGCTGCAGCATGCTTCCGGCATATATCACCAGAACGATTGTGAGCGCAACCACGAACCATACATCCGCCGCGGTAGGCACACCGCCTTTCTGCAGATTCTCACGCCTCTCAAACAGCTGCAGGCCGCCTTTGCCGTCGCCGAACAGGATTGCCTCGCTGTCATAAATCCTGCTCAGGAACAGAATTGCAAACACCGCATAGGCAATATTGCTGATCAGCACCATGGCAATGATCATATAGTCAATTTTGAAGACCAGGATATTCTTGATCAACAAACAGATATTGGCAACCGGAATCATAGCCATTGTCTGTGTCAGTTCAACGTTTGGTATAAAACCGATATAACCCGTAAACATGACCACCAGCATGAGCGGTGTGATATAATTGTTCGCTTCCTTATAGCTTTTGGCAAAGGATGTTACACACATGGTGACCGCACTTATAAAAAGTGAAAATGCAAAAATCGTCAGGATACCCACCAGAATAGCAGGATAGAATTTCCCCAAGTCAAATCCGGCAACATCCGTCTGCATATCGAGAACCTTATACATATAAACCGCAATTCCGCCCATCGAAATAATGTTGAGCAACGCAGAAACCATTCCGATCACGGCGACCGTCAGAAATTTCGATACAATCAACTGCCTGTTCGTCACGGGAAGTGTCAGAATCGTTTCCAAAGTTCCTCTTTCACGCTCTCCCGCAGTTGTGTCAATTGCAGGATACATGGTTCCCATGACCAGACTTATCACTAACATCAGAGGCAGGATGGAACCCATAAGGCTGCCCAGCGATTGTTCATTGCTCGCCGTATCCTGATTCTGATAGATGATCGGCTCCAGTATCTCGTGAATATCCAATCCGGCGTCCTTGATCTTGCCCCTGGTCAATTCCTCCTGATATTCATCAAACACATCCATGACAATGTTCATGGCATAGGAGGAGTTGGTCACTGACGAAATGTAATATACATCATACTGAAGTCTTCCGTCCTGCACTGTGCCGCGAATATAGACATCCAGTTCCTCGTTTTGGAGCGCGATCTCATAATCGTCTATGCTCTCCGGGTCAACAATTGTGATCGTGTATGCAGGTTCATCTGTCCCGTCATCCTCATCCGTTGCCGCCTGACTCTCTTTCCCTTTATCTCTCCACTCATCATCATATTTGGTCAACTCATGTAAAATAGCTCCCTCGTCTTCCGCCTCCACGGCAATCCGATAGTTCTGCTCCTCCATGCTGGAAGAGACCATTGCCACGACCTGCATTGCACCTATGAAAATGAGCGGATAGAGCAGAATCGGTACGACTAACATCATAATAACCGTCTTTTTGTCACGCAGCACATCGAGCATCTCTTTTTTCACCAGGGTCTTTATAATTTTAGTGTCCATATGCGATGCCCTCCTCCTCGATCAGCTGTGCAAAAACATCCCTAAGATTCTCCTTGCCGGTCTCCCGCTTCAGTTCCCCGGGCGTGCCCTCGCTGATAATTCTGCCTTGATGTATCATGATGATCCTGTCACACAGGTATTCCGCTTCTTCCATATAATGAGTGGAGTACAAGATCGTTTTACCTGCCTCCCTCTCTCTTTTCATAAAATCAATGATGGCGGCACTGGAGAGTATATCCAATCCCAGAGTCGGCTCATCGAAAATATACACCTCAGGATCATGGATCAGGCATCTCGCGATAGATGCCCGCTGCGTCTGCCCGGTGGACAATTTTTCAATACGGTTATCGATGAACTCACCCATGGAGAGAATATTGTTTATCTCCTCGATCTTCTTTTCCACGGCATCCTTCTCCAGACCGTACAGCACGCCCAGCATCCTAAGAAACTCCATGGTGGAAAACCTGCCGTACAGTTTGGTATTGTTGGATAGATAGCCGATATGCCGCTTGATCTCTATATCATCCGTGATCTCGCTCTCCCCGATCCGGATGCTGACCGTTCCGCTTGTGGGCTTCATCAGTTTCGACATCATGCGAAGAAGCGTGGTCTTACCCGCGCCGTTGGGACCCAGGATCCCGACGATCTCACCTTTGCCCACTGCCAGTGAGATACCGTTCACCGCATTGATGTCCACCTTCCTGTTCTTTTTCTCATTTCTGGTAAAGGTCTTCACCAGATTGTCTGCCATGATTATATTATCACTCATCTTTTTCTTCACCTTCCTGTTCCAGACGATTCACGCGCTTTTTATAGAGAGATGTACACCATGTCAGTGCAGCAAAGCATAAAACAAAAGTCACAATTCCCATAAAAAATCCTGCGGCAGCAGCTCCCACCGGCGTATGATATTTTCTGTAGGATGCCGCAAAATTCACAGCACATACGACAACACCGGCTATCACGCTTGCACAGACATTAACGGTGGGCGTGGGAGAAAGCCGTCTGTCCCACACACCGTTTCTGAGACAATCAATGGTCATGTACAATGCTAAACACATAAAGACAAGCCATTCTCCCGCCATATATCTCCAGCTGTCACCTCCGTATCCATATATAATCAGCTGTATAATGAGTACCGCAAGCAATCCCCAGAATGCAACCCAGCAGCCGTTATGTTCAATTTTCAGCATCTTCTGTTCCTGCATCTCATCCAACTTATTTGTCATCTTTTTCTTCATTTTCCTCATCCTCCCAAAATAATTCGTCAAGAGTTCTGTCCAAGACACGACAGATGGCACGGCACAGCTTGATTGTCGGATTGTACTCTCCTTTTTCAATCGCATTCACCGTCTGTCTGGACACTCCGACAGCGTCCGCCAAGTCTTTCTGCGTCATATCCTTATGAGCCCTTGCCGCTTTTACCGCAAGATTTTTCGCCATCTCAACCTCCCTGTCTGCAAATAATACGTTTTCTGCTCCTTGCGGACTCTTCAGCTTACAATTTCCATTCACCGTTTTCGTCCGGCCTTTGTCTATACATTATCACTCATTTTACTTTTTGTCAAATATATTTTACTTTTGTCGGCACAAAAAAGAGTCGGCTCAAAAACCGACTCCACGTAAATGCCGTCAGACAGACAACAATCTGACGGCACTCTTATTCGCTCCTCAACTTTCCGAAACACAAATTATAATATACAAGCTTAATCCTCATATCCGTTCGGATTGCCGCTCTGCCATCTCCAGGAATCAGCGCACATCTCCTTGATGCCGTACTGCGCTTCCCAGCCGAGCTCCCTCTTCGCTTTATCCGCATTGGAGTAACAGGTAGCGATGTCCCCCGGTCTTCTGTCCTTGATCACATACGGAATCTTGACGCCGGTAGCTTCCTCAAAGTTCTTCACGATATCGAGTACGCTGTAACCCACGCCCGTACCTAAATTATAAATGCAAAGTCCCGCTTTCTCCTCAATCTTCTTGAGCGCCTTCACATGACCCACCGCCAAATCTACCACATGGATATAATCACGCACGCCCGTTCCGTCCGGCGTGTCATAATCATTGCCGAATACACCCAATTCTTTCAGCTTACCCACAGCTACCTGAGTTATGTAGGGCATGAGATTGTTGGGAATACCGTTCGGGTTCTCGCCTATCGTACCGCTCTTATGGGCACCGATCGGATTGAAGTAACGAAGTAAAATCACATTCCACTCCGGATCGGCTTTCTGCATATCGGACAAAATCTGCTCCAGCATGGATTTGGTCCAGCCGTAAGGATTGGTACACTGTCCCTTCGGACACTCCTCCGTGATCGGGATGATCGCCGGATCACCGTACACCGTGGCGGAAGACGAGAAGATAATATTCTTCACGCCGTGCTTTCTCATCACATCTACCAGAGTCAGTGTGCCCGCAATATTGTTCTCGTAATATTCCCATGGTTTCTGCACGGACTCACCCACTGCCTTGAGACCCGCGAAGTGGATGCAGGAATCAATCTTCTCCTGCTTAAAAATATTTTCAAGCGTATTTCTGTCCAGGATATCCGCCTTGTAGAATTTCACCGGCTTGCCTGTAATCTTCTCTACTCTCTCAAGGGACTTCTCACTGGAATTAGCAAGATTGTCCACAACCACTACGTCATACCCTGCGTTCTGTAATTCAACTACCGTGTGGGAACCGATATAACCGGCACCCCCTGTAACCAAAATAGCCATCTCAATACACCCTTCCTTTCACAGTCTATTATATAACTTAGGAAATTAAAGTTCAATTCCGTTTTCCTTACAGAGTTCTCTCGCGCTCTCCACGGAATCAACACCCGTCTTGTTCTTGATCGGAGCAAACTCATAGTTCCGCACCACCTCGTAGGGCAGACAGGAATCCAACTCATGGATCATATCCAGCACAAGCTGTTCAAATTTATATCCGTTGGGACTTTCCGGCTTCACGGGCATACCGTTCTCGTCAAGATAAGGTATCTTCTTCTCCACAATATGCAGGGGCAGTTTCCTTGCGGCAATCTCCTCCAAGTCTTTTTCCCGGAAAAGATAATTCAATATAACGCCGAAATTGTATGCGGGTTCTCCCTTCGCATCCGTGGCATTCATCAGTTCCTCCGTCATCTCGTAATACTCCACGATGGACGGTCTGCCGTCCTCCAGACACATGGCGCCCACCTTTTCGTCCGGCGCATTCTTCTTCACTACCTTGGCTCCCACCGCGCTGTTCGTCGCAATCGTCGCGCCCACGAAACAGGGATCCGCAATACGCTGCAGCACATTGTCCACCGCGAAAACATTCAGCCATTCGACACCTGCTGCCTTAATCTTATCCACCACACCCCATTTCATCATAGAAAGAAACCATCCGCCGTTACCGTTGGGCGATGTGGACATCTTATACTTTTCTTCCATATATACTTTACCGTTATAATCGGAGGCCGGTGCCATATCCTGCATAAAGAAGGTAACGTAGTCGGGATTATAGCCGAAGTACTCTTTCTCCTTGAAAAAGGACGTGGTGGTCTCATGATTCTTGTCGCTCGTCATGACATAAAGAGGGATCCACGCATCCGCCTGCCGCACTACATCCATCAGATTCTCCACCAGTCGCTGGAAGATAAAGACATCCTTCGTCAGTCCGATGTTATATACCCCCTTCGGTGCATCGGAGCCCAGTCTTGTGCCCATGCCGCCCGCAAGCAGCACTGCTCCCACTTTCCCCTCCTTGATCGCCTCAAGACCGATCTTCGTATATTCGTCCCGCTTCGCATTGATTTCGGGAAGCTGCATCACGTCAATCGGTGTAATCTTGCCCCTCGGATTGAGTTCCCCCTTATTCCCGCACTGCTTAAGTACTTCGAAATCAGTGTTCTCAATCTGTGCGATCAGCTCCTCTTTCTCGTAACCGCTCAGATCCTCAAAATATTTCAGCACGTGCAGCTGCCCGTACTTTTCCAGTTTGTCATACGCCTCTTGATACCCCATATTATTGTCCCTTTCTAAACTTGCATATTTCTTTTTTCTTTGGTAACTATCTTTTGCACTTTTATCATATTATTATTCTCTTTGAACCGCCAATATCTTTGCCGTCTTTTTCCTCACATGAATATACGCCGGAATCAGGAAAATATCGGCAAACACCCACGCCAACGGATTGGCAAAGCACACCGCACGGAATCCGAAGAGCGGCACAAGGGCAAAACCCATCAATCCTCTTGCCAGCATCTCGAACATACCGGCAAACACCGCCAGCTTGCTGTAACCCATACCCTGAATCAGAAATCGGACAATATTGACAAGTGCCAGAAAAATAAAGAATATTGCGTTGGTTCTGATAAATGTATTGGCGTTATCGAGAATTGCCGTCTCACCCGCATCCAAGAACAACAGCAGTAAGTATCTTCCCGCGATATATACGACAGCAGTGGCAATCATGGAGTAGATCACTCCCAAAATGATACATGATTTCAATCCCCTGTCTACACGCTCCAACTCTCCCGCGCCCACATTCTGCCCGCCGTAAGTTGCCATCGTGGAACCCATGGCGTCAAAGGGACATATCAGCATCAGATTCAGTTTACCTCCTGCTGTGACCGCAGCTACAGCGGCTGAACCGATTCCGTTTACCGCACTCTGCAGCACAACGCTTCCAACAGCGGTGATGGAATACTGAAGCCCCATGGGAATTCCCATTCCGCACAGTTTTCCCGCAAACTGACGTTTCCATCGCCACTCATCTTTCGACAGGCGCAAAATCGGGAACTTCTTATACATAAAGATAAGACAGCTGAGTCCGGCTATCGCCTGTGACACTACTGTGGCCACCGCCGCTCCCGCAACACCCATGCGGAAGACAATGATGCATAACAGGTCAAGAAAAATATTGATGATTGCCGCCATCACCAGAAAGATGACAGGCGTTCTGCTGTCTCCCAGCGAACGCAGAATTGCCGCCGTCATATTGTACAGATATGTAATCGGAATCCCCAGGAAAATAATGAAAATATAGTTGTAGGATCCGTCTATAATATTGGCAGGTGTGCGCATAACTTCCAGGATCGTACGGCACAATGCCGATACTGCCACAGCCATAACCACCGCAAAAATGATGGACAGCCATACGCAGTTTGCCACGTACCTGCGCAGATTTTCTTCATGATGCGCCCCGAATTCCTGCGCAACCGGAATGGCGAAACCGCTGCATACTCCCATGCAGAATCCGATGATCAGGAAGTTTACGGAACCGGTGGCCCCCACCGCTGCAAGCGCATCTACACCGAGATACTTCCCTACAACAATGGTATCCACCATACTGTAAAACTGCTGAAAAATCTGTCCAAATAAGAGTGGCACAGCAAATCCCAGGATCAGCCGCATGGGGCTGCCTTTTGTCATGTCTTTTTCCATAATAATCCTCCGTTTCACATCGTGAAGCAGATTCCCCTCAAATTTGAAAACAACTCAAATTAACATCAACATAGCACATTCCCATGATGTCTGCAATGACTATTTTATGCAATCATCCTTTATACGTCACCCACTAAAAATATAATGCTGTCAAAATGCAATTAAAGGTGGTAAATTGAATAGAGGGAATCAAAAGAGAAGGGAACAGAATCATGAAAGACAGATTTTACTCTCAGATATTTAAACTCGTTGTACCCATCGTGATTCAGAATCTACTGAGCGCCGCCGTCAGCTCCGCCGATGTCGTCATGCTCAACTATGTCGGCCAGTCTTCAATCTCGGCCGTATCGCTCGCGGCGAACTATGCCAGTGTGCTCTTTATGGTTTATTACGGTCTGGGAACCGGCGCGACTCTGCTGTGTGCGCAATATTGGGGTAAAAAGGACTTACAGGCAATCCGGGTGGTAGAAGGCATCGCACTGCGTTTTTCCCTCATGATCACTCTCGTCTTCTCAGGGTTCGCGCTGCTTACCCCTGAACTGATGATGAGACTCTTTACGACCGATGCGGAGTTGATCCGGATTGGCGCGGAATATTTGCGCATCATGTCGTTCACCTACTTTTGCTGGGGATTCATAGAAATCTATCTTGCCGTCCTCCGCAGTGTCGGCAAAGTCACGATTGCTATGATACTGAATGTGTTGGCATTTTCGCTCAATATATTATTGAATGCGGTATTTATCTTCGGTCTTTTCGGTGCACCCTGTTTGGGAGCAGCCGGTGTTGCCATCGCTACCGCAACTTCCCGCGCGGTGGAACTGACCGGATGTATTATTGTTTCCCTATTATTCAGTAAGGATTTAAAGCTGAATCCCGCCTACATGTTGATCAGCAACAAGCCGCTTCTGAAGGATTTCGTGCAACTGTCTCTGCCTGCACTGGCAAACGATCTGTCCTGGAGTGTCGCTTTCTCCATGTACTCGGTTATCCTGGGACACCTCGGAACCGACGCAGTGGCTGCCAATTCTCTGGTTGTGGTAGCTCGCAATTTTGGCACCGTACTGTGCTTCGGAACTGCCAGTGCAGGCGGTATTTTACTGGGTAACGTGATGGGCGAGGGCGACATGGGACGCGCCAAAGAATACGCTTCCAAGCTGCTCAAACTGACTGTAATTACAGGTGCGATCGGCGGTGTGCTGATTCTCATCGCCACACCATTTATCCTGCACTTTGCCTCCTTGTCGGAGACGGCCATGCATTACCTGAAATATATGCTGCTCATCAATACCTACTATGTTATGGGAGCGGCTGTAAATACAACGCTGATCGCGGGAGTATTTCGCGCAGGCGGAGACACCCGGTTCGGACTGATCTGTGACACCATCGACATGTGGTGCTACGCAGTGCCCCTCGGATTCATTGCCGCCTTTGTATTCAAACTGCCCGTGCTCGTTGTCTATTTCTTACTGTGTACCGACGAGTTCGTGAAGTGGCCCTGGGTTATCAAGCGTTATCTCAGCGGCAAGTGGCTGCAAAATATCACAAGAGACAATCTATTTGTCAATGAGGAGACTCATTAACTTTGGCTCGAAATTCTTTTCGGCCTGACACCTGCGTCTTCTCATAGATATGGGACACATGCTTCTTCACGGTGGTCTCCGCGATAAACAATTCCTCCCCGATCTGCCTGTTGGTGTAACCTCTGTAGAGCAGCCATGCTATCTCCGACTCTCTTCCTGTCAGTCCGTATCCAGACATGATAGTCTCAAAAATTTCGTGACCCAATGCGCGGGTCTGATCAGCCTCCGCGGGTGGTGACGACTCTTTTACATAAATATACAATCTGAGGACAATCAACCATGGTATCCCTATCACCAGCGTGCCGAGTGCCGCCTTCCATTTTCCTGGCGTGCCGCCTAAGAAACTGATTTGCATAAGCGATAAAAGAAGCAGCGCAAAGAGTCCGATATAGGCAACCCCCAGAATAAGTAAAACTATTCGTTTCTTCATACTTTACGGCATCCTATTCTTTTTTATGCTTTTTCGATATCCTGCTCCTTGGTTGCTTCTTCGGTATCCTGTTCTTTCTCTGTGTTTTCGACACCCTGTTTTTTCTCTGCTTCTTCGGAATCCTGCTCCATATAATCCACAATTCTCCGCTTCGCCTCAATCTGCAGCGGAAGCATCAGCAGTTCAAAGATTGCCGTGTAGAAAACCGCCAGCAGTGCAACACTTGTGTTCGGACCGATTGTCGCAATGTCATCCAGGCTGTGCAGTAATGCGAAAAACCCTTGAAATGAAACTATGACTCCAGCGCAGAGAATCTGCTTTTGCATCATCTCCACAACGTCAAGCGCATGGCGCAGTTCGCTAAAACTGCATTTATATTCTTTTCTTAACAGCTTAAATGCCCGCAGAAAGTCCTTAGCCAGTCCTTCCTTCGATAATACCGGCAGTGTTATGATCAACATACAAATCAACGTAGGCCAATCTGCGATATACGCCAGTCCTCCCCAACGTCCTCCCGGAACCGAAAATATAAGAATAATAATTGATACAATAATACCTACAATTTCCATAATCATAATGCGTTCCTCCATTTGGATATTTATGAGGAAATTCTAGCATGATGCAAGAGAAGAATCTATACTACTTTTGGCGGAAAAAGGAGTATTTCACGTTCAGAATCTGCTTATGCAAATAGAAGTGCAGAAAAAAGCTGCTGTACATCATGTACAACAGCTTAATATAATCCCTTTCTCTAGCCCTGCGCGTACCGCGTCAGGAACTGCTTCGTTCTCTCCTCGCGCGGATGGTCGATCACCTGCTTGGGATCGCCCTGCTCCACGATCACTCCGTCGTCCATAAAGATGAGCTGATCCGACACATCTCTGGCAAACGCCATCTCGTGAGTGACGATGATCATCGTCGTCTTCTGGTCAGCGAGCCCTCTTATCACCTTCAGCACCTCCCCGGTCAGCTCCGGGTCGAGCGCAGAAGTAGGTTCATCGAAGCACAGGATATCCGGTTGGAGCGCCAAAGCCCTAGCTATCGCCACACGCTGCTGCTGCCCGCCGGACAACTGGTGCGGATAATGGGTCATGCGGTCGGCAAGTCCCATCTGCTCCAAAAGTTCTGCACCGTGCTTCTCGATCTGCTCAAAGATCTCTTTTTTATTCTGCTTGAAATCTTCCCTCTCCTTCGCCAGCAGCTTCTCGGACAAGGTGACATTCTCAAGCGCCGTGTACTGCGGAAACAGATTAAACGACTGGAACACCATCCCAAAATGCAGACGCTTGGTCCGCAGTCCTTTTTCCTGCTCCTTAAGCGGCATCGCCGCGTCGAAAAGCGTCTCACCTTTTACGACAATGGAACCGCTGTCGGGGGTTTCCAGAAAATTCAGGCAGCGCAGAAGCGTCGTCTTACCGGAACCGGAAGACCCTATGATTGCCAGCGCGTTTCCCTCTTCCAGAGAAAAACTGACGTCCTTCAACACCGTGGTCGAACCAAATTGTTTACCGATATTATTTACTTCCAAAATCGCCATAGTGCTTTCCTACCTAAAATAATCCAGTCTACGCTCAATATAGTTGAACAGCAGGGTTAAGATGCCTACGAAGAGCAGATAGAACACGCCCGTGTAGAACAGCGGCCATGTCAGACCGTTGCTCTTCATAAAGGAATATCCCGCAAAAGTCAATTCGTATGCGGCAATAATACGCGCGAGCGAAGTATCCTTCACCAGTGTGATAATTTCATTGGACATCGGAGGTACTACACGTTTCACCATCTGCAATAGCGTTACCTTGAAAAAGATCTGGCTCTTGGTCATGCCGAGCACTTGTCCCGCCTCTCGCTGTCCTGCCGGGACGCCCTCGATACCGCCGCGGAAGATCACCGAGAAGTAGCACGCATAGTTGATGGAAAATGCCACCACGGTCGCAGTGATACGCCCCGCCTCATTGCCGCTCCATATATTGTGCTTAAGCCACAGACCCGGACCATAGAAAATGATGATAAGCTGCAGCATAAGCGGTGTACCCCGGATGATCCATACGAGCACCTGTACCAGATAACGCAGGGGCTTAAACTTACTCATGGAACCAAAAGCGAGTATCAGCCCGAGCGGCAGTGCAAACAACAACGTAAGTATAAATATCTGAAACGTCGTCAACAGACCGCCAAGCAGCGATTGTGTAACACTCCAAAACATAAATACTTCTCCTTATTTAGACGGTATAACAATAACCTGTGCATTGTTGCAGTAAGGATTCGTGCACTCCATAGCAGCAGTCACTTCCGAAGTAAGTGTCATGCCGTTCCAAACAACGTCGATATTCTGAGAATCCAGCTCCATGATCTTGTTATCCCAATCAATCTCTACGAACTGCACTTCCACACCCAATTTATCAGCCACGATACGAGCCATGTCGGCATCGAAACCGATCCATTTGCCGGAATCGTCTTTATAATCCATCGGAGCAAAATCCGTGATACCCACGATCAGCGTACCTTTGCCCTGTATATATGCAACGTCACTGTCTGCATCGGATGCCGTAAACTCGGATGCCGGCTGCTTCACAAGCGCTTCCTGCACACCATATGTAGTAGCGGTAGCCTGCATGGTACCGTCCGCGTACGTCTCGGCAAACACGGCATTGATGTAAGAAGCCAAATCGGAACCCTTACGGCATCCCACGCCATATTCCTCTGTGGTCAGCTTGGTCGTATACGTCATATCCGGATAGCTTGTCCCCTCTCCAATCATAGCGCCTGCCATAAGTAAATCAATGATTGCCGCATCAGATGTGCCGGAAGCAACCTCCATCAGCGCATCCGCCTGAGATGCCACCACATTCGTCTGGAAACCGTTCTCCTGCGCAGCCTCCTCACCGGCAGAACCGGCCTCAACAGCATACACAACATTGCCATCGTCTTTTCCGTTTGAATTACCACATCCTGTCAATACCATGCCCACTGTCATGGACAGCGCAAGCATCAGTGCGAATTTCTTATTCATAACCTTCTCCTCCGTTTCAAATCATTGTAAACCGCTAATATTCTATCATAGCAGCACGCTAAAGTAAATAGCAACAATTCTTATTGCGCCTCTATTGAAAATGCCCACTTGATAAAATATAATAATTATTATGGGAAAAACAAAACATAGCAGAGAAAATATACATATTACTATACAAATGGCATGGCCCTCCATCGTGGAGTCTTTTTTTGTGGCGTTCGCGGGACTTGTGGACTCTCTGATGGTCAGCTCACTCGGCTCCTATGCGGTTGCCGCCGTAGGCCTCACAACGCAGCCCAAGTTCGTAGGTCTGGCGCTGTTCTTTGCCTTAAATGTCGCAATCTCCGCACTGGTCGCCAGAAGACGCGGAGAGGAGAAACCCGAAGAAGCGAACCGGATTTTGAGTACGGCCATTCTTTTTATCGTAGTCGCCGCGGTTCTGTTGAGCATTCTGTTTGTGGCGCTGGCAAGCCCCATCATCCGTCTGTGCGGCTCTACGCCCGAGACACATGACAGTGCCGTGGCATATTTTCGCATCGTCATGGGCGGCATGATCTTCAACTGCATTCAGATGGGTATTAATTCCGCACAAAGAGGTGCCGGTAACACGAAGATCACCATGCGCACCAACGTGACCTCCAACACGGTCAACATCATTTTCAACTACCTGCTGATAGGCGGGCATTTCGGTTTCCCGGCCCTCGGTATTCGCGGCGCGGCGTTGGCAACCGTTCTCGGAACCGTAGTCGCTTCCGTTATGAGTGTCTTCTCAATACTGAAACCCGACGGATTCATCAGCCTGCCATATATAATGAAGAATCGAATATTCCCCGCAGTCAACAGTTTCCTCAATCTGCTGAGAGTGGGCTACAGCGTATTCTTTGAGCAGATCCTGATGAGAATCGGTTTTATGCTGACGGCAATTATGGCGGCGGATCAGGGCACCGATGCCATGGCGGCACATCAGATCGGCATGAACATCATGGGACTGTCCTTTTCCTTCGGGGACGGGCTGCAGGCTGCAGCGGTTGCATTAATCGGGCGGAGTCTCGGTGCCGGAGATGAAGATCTGGCCAAGGAGTACGGTAACATATGCCGGATGTTCGGCGGTATCATTGCCGTATGTCTTGCCGTCCTCTATTTCGTCGGAGCGAGACCGTTTATGGGGCTTTACTTTAAAGAAGAACACATCATTGCTATCGGTGTAAACATTATGCGCGTCATCATCTTCGTAGTCGTCTTTCAGATTGCCCAGGTTGTGTACATGGGCTGCCTGCGTGGCGCGGGAGATACTCTCTACACCGCCGTCACATCAACGATCAGCGTCACATTTATCCGCACCGCCGGCTCCTATCTGGGCGGTTATGTGTTCGGATTGGGAATTGTAGGAATCTGGCTGGGCGTACTTGCCGATCAGATAGCAAGATTTATATTTGCCTCGACCCGGTTTAAGAAGGGGCGATGGACACAGATAAAGATATAATATAAAAGCGCAAAAGAAAAACAAGCGACGCTGATAAGCGGCATTTGTTTTTCTTGCGCTTTGAACGAGCAAGCAGTCTGTGAAACAGACTCATGAGCGCTGAAGGCGCGAGCTTGCGAGTCTATATAACTTATTCTCCTGCCTCGTCGATGTACTTCGCGCTCAGCTCGGAGATTGTGCCGTCTGCAAGCTTCGCATCAATTGCCTTGTTGATCATGTCAAGCAGCTCCGTGTTGCCTTTCTGAACAGCAATCGCATATTCTTCGGACTCGAATGCAGAAGCATCCTCTACAATCTTAAGACCCTCGTTGTCGCTCACATACTTCTGAGCGGTTGCAGAGTCGATCACGACTACATCACATTTGCCGTTTACCAGCTCCATGACAGCCTCGGTACCCTTCTTGAAAGCCTCATAGTCATATCCCAGCTCTTCAACGCAAATCTGTCCGGTGTAACCCTGTACTACACAGATCTTCTTGTCAGCCATGTCTGCTGCCGATGCAATATCGGAATCCTCTTTCACGATCATAACCTGCGTGGCTGTGTAGTAAGGTGTGGAGAAATCAACCGCTTCCAGTCTTTCCTCCGTCACAGTCATACCTGCAATAACTGCGTCGATCTGACCGTTCTGCAGCGCAATCAACAGGGAGTCGAACTCCATGTTCTCGATTGCCGCCGTCATGCCGTTCTCGTCTGCGATCTGCTTAGCGATAGCCATGTCGATACCGTCATACTGATCGATCACACCGTTGCTCGTCACGAACTCAAACGGCGGAAATTCTGCATTCGTACCGAATGTCAAAGTACCGCCCTGTGCCGCACCTGCATCACTGCCGCATGCTGTGAGCACGGTCATCATCATAGCCATAGCAAGTACGAGCGCTGCTATTTTAGTTACCTTTTTCATAATAATCTCCTCCTATTTTAATAAAATATATCTTAAACCGCTTGTAGCGCGGCGAGATACCGAGTTTGCGAGTTTGCCGAGTTTGCCGTTAGGCATACTCATAGGCATTACTCATAGGCATGACTCATAAGCAACATCTCGCAAGCGAGCTAGCTCGCTTTTCTACAAAACCTTACTTAAAAACAACTTGGTTCTCTCATTCTGAGGATTGTTGAATACCTCATCCGGCGTTCCGCTCTCCATCACCTTGCCTTGGTCGATAAAAAGGACTCTGGAAGCCACCTCTCTGGCAAAACCCATCTCGTGAGTGACGATCACCATCGTCATGCCGGATTTGGCGAGGTCCTTCATAACATCAAGCACTTCGCCCACCATCTCCGGGTCGAGCGCTGAGGTCGGCTCGTCAAAAAGCATAATCTCCGGATTCATAGCGAGTGCCCTTGCAATAGCAACACGCTGTTTCTGACCGCCGGACAACTGTGCCGGATAGGCATCCGCTTTCTCGGCAAGATTGACACGTTCCAAAAGCTCCTGCCCTTTCCTGACAGCCTCCTCCTTCGTCATCTTCTTGAGAAGCACAGGGGCCAACGTGATATTATCCATGATTGTCAGATGCGGAAACAGATTAAACTGCTGGAACACCATTCCCATCTTCTGTCTGACTTCATTCACATTCACCTTGGGCGCGTTGATCTGCCTATCATCCACATAGATTTCACCGTCGGTTGCCGTCTCCAGCAGGTTCAGGCATCTTAGGAAAGTACTCTTACCGGAACCGGAAGGTCCGATCACGACGACAACTTCCCCTTGTTCGATATGTTCATCTATGCCGTCTAAGACCGTTAGGTCACCGAATTTTTTATGTAAATTCTTTACTTTGATCATAAGGTGCTCTCCCTCCTACCTGACATCGGACTTTCTCAGACTCTTCTCCACCTGACGCAGTGCCAGTGTCAATATCTTGATCAGCACATAATAGATTATTGCTGTTCCGACGAGCGGCATAAACGGTTGGAACGTGGCGCTCTTGATAAAATCGCCCGCTTTCTGGATATCCATCAGACCTACATAACCGACGATTGCCGTTTCCTTGATCAGAACGATAAACTCATTGCACAGTGCAGGGAAAATATTTTTCACAGCCTGCGGAATGACGATTCTGGTCATTGTCTGGAAAGCGCTGAGTCCCAACGATCTGCCCGCTTCCGTTTGCCCGTGATCCACGGACAGGATACCCGCCCTGATAATCTCCGACACGTACGCGCCGGAATTGATGCCGAATGCGATTGCCGCGACAATCCATTTATCCAGATTCACCATAGACAGCCAGGAACCGAAGACGACGAAATATATAATCATCAACTGTGTCACAGAAGGCGTTCCTCTGATGATATCCGTATAGACACCGCCGATCACTTTCGGCAGCTTCCTCTTGGACAGGTTGCACAGCGCAATCAGCATACCGATCAATATGCCGATTACGATAGCCAAAAGCGACACCTTGATCGTGACGCCGATGCCGCTGGTCAACAGTTTATATCGATCGTCTTTAATAAAACTCTTATAAAATTCATTGCCAAAATCAGCCAGCCATGCCTGTAAGCCCGTCATTTGCCTTGTACCCTTTCATCAATTAACTGTATATTTTCCTAATTACATATGTATATTCTGCATATATATGCATCATGCAATTCCCGACACGCATTATATCATAAGAAGTTTGAATTGAAAAGCATTTGCATCATTTTTGCATATTTTGAGGGTGAGATATTGATATTCAACAAACAAAGTGTCATACTGGATTTTATAAAGAATAACTTAAATTAGTAATTTAAAAAGAGTCAACGTTGTGATTATATTGTAATATGTCTGTGAACGATGGAGGAGCATTATGAAAAGAGAAAACCTGAGGAAGACATCCGCCTGTGCCGTAATCATGTGTGCGGCACTGTGCCTGAGCGCATGCGGAGCAAATGAAGATGACCTATCCAAACCATATAAAATTCCAAATTCCGAATTGGAAGGGATGAAACGTCAGGAGCTGGTCGATCACAAAGAGAACAACGATCCGGCTCCGGAAGATGAAAATCCGGAGAACAGTTCAGAAAGCAGTGAAGAAAATGACACATCTGTCACCAACATGGAGTCTGCCGTCACCGTCACTATAAAGTCGGAGGATGACGTAGAACTTACTACCGACGACGGTGATGTCTTCTACACGATCACCTGCAGTTATCCCGTCGTATCGATTGCGGGAAATGAGGCTGCTGCCGAGAAAATCAATGAGAACATCCTCTCACAGGTGGAATCCTTTCATGCCGCGGCAGATGAGAGCATCAAATTCGCCAAAGAAGATCTTGAATATTGGGAGGACGAAGGCTTACCGGCACCTTTTCCTTACAGTTCCGACTTGTTTTTTACGGTGACAAGAGCTGATAATAACGTGATTTCCTTTACGGAAAACGGCTATGAATATATGGGCGGCGCGCACGGCATGCCATATTCGATCGGCATGAATTACGATACCAACACGGGAGAACTGATTGCTTTCGCAGAACTCAGTGATAATCCCGATGCGTTCCGTGCAGAGACGCTTGCCTATAACCAGGCACTGGCACAAACCGAATATTACAGCCAGCAGATGTTTAACACGGATGACATTACCAACGGCAATTTGGAAAATACGCTGTACGCCGACGGCATGTGGTATCTGTCCACCTCAGGGCTGGTTTTCATGAGCCCTCCCTACGCGCTTGCGCCCTACGCCGCAGGTACATTGGAATTTACGATTCCCTACAGTGAATTGTCCACTATGGGATTGAAAGAGCAATATGCCTATACCGGCAGACAGATTGTGAAGCTGACGGAAAGCGAGTCATACAGGACGGACTTAAACGGCGACGGGAATGAAGATTCCGTTTCTTATTACGGCGCATGGGTTGACGACGAAACCGACCCCTATGAATATTTGACTCATCTTACGATCAACGGCACGGATTTTTCACAGGACGGAAGTGATGATGTGAAAGAACAACTGGAACTTGCATCACCCAATATGATAGGGGTTTGTCTATATGATCTGGATGTCAACGACAACTATGTGGAACTAGCCATGTTACTTGTTGACTGGATTCACGAAGAGGAAGATACCACCGCGACAGCCAACTACTACAGCCGCTTTTTCCGCTATACGGAAGACGGCACTCTGACCTATCTGGGGCAGGCGGACGGTGATGTCACCGACCCGACGGTATCGGTCACTATCCCCAATCTACAAGGTGATTCGTAACCGGTACGGGACTCGAGTGCAACGCCAAATATACAAGCGTCTATATCATGAAAAGCGCAGTCTATCGGCTGCGCTTGATCTCTTCTACAACTTTATTCAGTTCCGCCTCATCCGTAACAAAAAGTCTCGCGGAGGCCTCTATTGCGACATCCGTCACATTCTGTTCTTTTAAGAAAAGAATGTCATCTTCACTCACTTGTTTTAGGCTGCAGTCGCTTATGATTTCGTTCAGCCTTGTGAAATACCTCATCAGCTCATCAAACTGTCTGATCCTGTCGACAACGCTCGTCCCGTACGTCTCTCTTTCCAATGTACAGACCGCAATTACCTGCATCGACAGCTTTAACTCTCCCGTAATGTCAGATGCCTCCATCAATACATCCGGTCGTTTCTCCAGCACACTTAAGAAATATTCTTTTGCTCCCGCAAGATCAGCCTGCAAAAAGTATTTCGACAGCTTGTCTTTCATCTGCTTCGTCTCGTACTTCTCGGTGGTCATGCCGACTTTACATTCATATACTTTCAGGCCTTTCACTTCCACCCACACAAGCAGGAGAAATTCCGATATAAAACCGAACACTCTCTTGTGATAATCGTCGTAAGCGCTGGGATCGATCTTCTTCTCCACATCCGCAAAGATAGAGAACAGCCACTCGGCGTACTCGTCGTACAATTCCTTGCTCGTCACCATCATGTTTCCGAAATATGTGCCGTTGCTGTGCACAAGCCGCTCAAATGTATCATAATATTCGGGATATATCTGCCTGATCGTCTCCCCCGTTGTGATCAGGTCAAAGATATTGTAATCCCCTTCATATCCGTCAAAGTAAGAGATATTGAGTTTCAGTTTCTTGGAGGTGATGATATCGTAATCTTTCAGGATCGAGAGATAGTCCTTCTCGTTAAGGATTCTGCCCTCCTCGGTGCAGAAGTACCGTCTGTAGTGGCATATTCCCACATAATCTGTGGTGCGCACGTTCTTCCACACCCAGTAGACACCGGTCAGTTCTCCGTAATAGCAGTTCTTATCGGATATGTTGTCGCCTGTGTGATCTCCCGCATAGCCGTAATCTTCTCCGCCGGCACGCCCCACATGGATAGGCATGTAGATTGGGTCTGTCGGCTCGTTGAATTTCTTATGTGTCATCGTAAAAATCGTAACTGCCATGTGTGCTCCTGTCTCTGTTTGCTCCTAAAACAGCGATTCCCGGGTCTTACTCGCAGGGAAGCTTAAATCCCCACTGCTCTCTGATTTCATCCAAAATCTTCATCAGTCGGAGTGTCTCGCTGTGCGGCATTTCCTCGCACTCAACCTGTCCCGCTTCAATCGCCCTGACACAGGCAAGCAGCTCATACTCATATCCGTTGATCTGTTCCGGCGCCGGATAACTTGCCGTCAGTTCTTTATTTTCATTAAAGACGCGGATTGTACCGGGATTGCTGATTTCGTACAACTCAATAAAACCTTTATCACCGTATACCACGCCCCGGTTTCTCATGTACGCCAGCATATTGCTGTGCAGAACCGCTATTTTGTTATCCTCAAATGTGAGAGTGATGCCATTCATATGGTCCACGCCCTCGGGAGACATGACAGCATTGGACTGAATCTCATGTACCGGGCTCTTGAAAATCTGCAGCGCGAAATTAATCGGATAGACACCCAGGTCAAGCAGCGCACCTCCCGCCAGCTCCGGATTCCGCATCCTCTCAACATGCGATAAAGGCGCCCCGAAATCCGCCGTGACCGCCTGCACCTCCCCAATCTCTCCCTGCTCAATCAGGTCATCCAACATCTTTCTGGTGGGCATATATCTGGGCCAAAACGCCTCCGCCAAAAGAAGCCCTTTATCCCTCGCCATCGTAATCAGTTCCTCAGCCTGAGTGTAATTCACCGTAAATGCCTTCTCCAGAAGAACATGTTTCCCGTGCTCCAGACACAATTTCGCGTGCGCATAATGATGCGAGTGAGGCGAGGCCACATAGATGAGTTCCACTTCCGGGTCCTGTACCAGTTCCTCATAGGAACCGTAAGCTTTGCGAAATCCCCATTTATCCGCAAAATCCTTCGCCTTCTCATAACTCCTGGAAGCCGCCGCGTAACACTCTGCCTCCTCAAGATTCAGCGCTGCTTTTGCCATGCTGTTGGCAATATTGCCGGTTGCCAGAATTCCTAACTTGATTTTTCCCATAACCCCACTTCCACCTTTCCTGTTCCATATCCCCCACATTGTACATTTATTCTACCATAACGGCTCATTACAGAAAACAACTTTCTTAGACATATTTTGATTTGCGATGACCCAAGAAAAAAACTAATGCTTTTTTCCCCATAAGGTGCTATATTATAGTTGCATGTACGAATTACAGATAAACGGAGAGCAGATATGTTTAAGCAAAAAAACAACAAGGGACAGGGTCTGAAGATTATTATTGTCGGGTGCGGCAAAGTAGGTCAGACACTGGTTTCCCAATTAATGAAAGAGGGGCATGATATTACCCTTATAGATAAAGACCCACAGATCATTCAGGAAATGACAAATCTGTACGATGTAATGGGAATTGTCGGCAACGGTGCCAGCTACAGCGTGCAGATGGAGGCCGATATCGCGGATACCGATTTGATTATCGCCGTGACAGGTTCCGATGAGTTGAATCTTCTGTGCTGTACGGTTGCCAAGCGTGTCGGCAACTGTTCCGCCATCGCCAGAGTCCGCACACCGGATTACAGCAAAGAGGTCAGATACCTGAGGGAAAAACTGGGTCTTGCCATGATCATCAATCCCGAACTGGAGGCGGCGCGCGAGGCGGTGCGTATCCTCTGCCTTCCTACTGCGCTTGAAGTGAGCACTTTTGCACACGGCCATGCGGAGATGATCAAAATCAAAGTGCCGGACGGCAACCGATTGGACGGTATGACGATCATGGATCTGGGAAAGACGATCGGCAAAAGCCTCGCGGACAAAGTTCTAATCTGTGCCGTGGAGCGTGACAAGGATATTTACATACCTTCCGGTAATTTCCGCATACTAAAGGGCGATTTGATCTCCTTCGTCGCATCGAGAACAACCGCCAAGGAATTTTTACAAAAAATCGGCTTTAAGACTCAGTCCGTTAATAATACTATGATCATCGGCGGCGGTATATCCGCCTACTATCTTGCATCTCTGCTTGTCAACATGGGAATTGCCGTCAAAATCATCGACAGCGATCCGGAGCGTTGCAAGGAACTGAGCATTCTTCTGCCGAGAGCCGTCATTATCAACGGGGACGGCACTAATGAGGAACTTCTCAAGGAAGAAGGGATCGAATACGCAGAGTCCTTTGTCCCCTTGACGGGTATTGATGAGGAGAACATTCTGCTGACGCTTTACGCCAAGAAGGTTTCTCAGGCGAAGGCAATCACGAAAATCAACCGTATCAATTTCAAGAATGTCGTGAACAATCTTGATCTGGGGAGCGTGATTTATCCGAAGTTCATTACCTCGGAGGCGATCATCGCTTACGTCCGCGCCAAAAAAGATTCCATGAACAGCAACATCGAGACGCTCTACCATATGTTCGACTCCCGCGTTGAGGCGATTGAATTTCGTGTGGAAAGCGAGTCCAGCCTGACAAATATTCCGTTGATGGATCTGAATCTCAAGAAGGACCTGCTGATTTCCTTTATCAACAGAAACGGAACAATCATCATTCCCAGTGGTCAGGACTGTATCAAAGTCGGCGACACTGTCATGATCGTTACAACACATACGGGATTTAATTCGATTCAGGATATTTTAAGCTGACGGAGTGATCAAACAAAATACGTACCGTGAAAGGGTATGGACACACATATGAACAGTTCAATTATTCGCTTTATCTTAGGAAATGTTTTAAAGACAGAAGCAGTTCTCCTGCTGCTTCCCTGCTTGGTTGCGCTTATTTACGCCGAGCCGGAGGGGCTGTGGTACCTGCCCGTGGCTGCGGCGTGTTTTCTGTTGGGACTTCTGATGACCAGAAGAAAACCCGCAAACAACGTTTTCTATCTGAAAGAGGGCTGCATCACCACCGCGCTCAGCTGGATATTCTTAAGTTTCTTCGGATGTCTCCCGTTCTGTCTGACAGGCGAGATTCCTGCTTTTACGGACGCTTTATTCGAGACGATCTCCGGCTTTACAACCACCGGCGCAAGCATCCTTAACAATGTGGAAGCACTCTCCCACTGTTCCTTATTCTGGCGCAGTTTTACACACTGGGTCGGCGGTATGGGCGTGCTCGTATTCCTGCTCGCCATCGTCCCGATGAGCGGCGGCTCCAACATTAACCTGATGCGTGCGGA
The DNA here is from genome assembly GCA_022510625.1 of Lachnospiraceae bacterium. Lineage (GTDB taxonomy): Bacteria > Bacillota > Clostridia > Lachnospirales > Lachnospiraceae > UBA3282. Next base: position 21,766 of record JAFLTD010000007.1, on the reverse strand, counting down.
AAGCCCGGGTCCTTCGGTGGGCAAGTTGGTGCCTAAGGTGCGATATACAGCGCGGTTTCTCTATATGATCTATCTCGGTATGACCGTCACTGAAATTGTGCTGCTTCTGCTTGGCAGAATGCCTCTCTTTGATGCGATATGTACCGGTTTCGGCACAGCCGGAACCGGAGGCTTCGGCATCAAGAATGACAGTATCGCCGGTTACTCTCCTTATCTGCAATGGGTCGTTACAATCTTCATGATTCTTTTCGGCATCAACTTCAATGCTTACTATCTGATCATCTTCGGCAAGATCAAAAGAGCCTTGAAGATTGAGGAAATTCGATACTATTTACTGATCATCCTGGTTTCCGTTGGGATTATCTTCATCAATATATTACATACGTGTGCCAACGCCTTCAATGCATTGACACAGTCTGCTTTTCAGGTCGCCTCCATCATCACTACGACCGGATTCTCCACTACTGACTTCAACGCCTGGGATACCAACTGCAAGGTTGTGCTTGTCATGTTGATGTTCGTGGGCGCATGTGCGGGAAGTACGGGCGGTGGTATCAAAGTCTCTCGCTTTGTCATTCTTTTTAAGACAGTGAGAAAAGAGTTTGCGTCCTATATCCACCCCAAGAGCATTAAGATCGTGCAGATGGACGATAAGCCTATCGAACATGAAGTCGTTCGCACGGTCAACGTATATATCATCACATTCATCGTCCTTTTCGTCCTGTCGGTGTTCCTGATCTCTTTTGACGGCACGGACCTGATTACGGGATTCACGGCGGTTGCCGCCACGATCAACAACATAGGTCCCGGTCTGGAAATGGTGGGACCTGCAGAGAACTTCAGTTTCTTCTCGCCCTTCGCCAAATATGTCCTGATGTTCGACATGCTTGCAGGCAGACTGGAACTGTTCCCGCTCCTGCTCCTGTTCCATCCGTCCATATGGAAAGATCTGTTTGCATACAAAAAGAGCATGCGCAGCATTAAAAAGCTGCAATCTTAATCATGAAGTATTACACTCCACGCTTCCACCAATCTCTCCAGTGAGTATCCCGCATTCGCCGGACTGGTGGAGGGCAGAAGTTTAACTTCCCGTCCGTTCACCGGATAAATATATTTCTGATACAGTTGATATGCCTTGGAACCGTTGGCATAGATCGCGCGGATGTCTGCCTGTGATAAAATCTGTGACAGGTCATTCGGGCGCACATTACGTATACTCGCATCTGAAGAACCTGTGATCTCACAGCTTGCAATCACATCCCACAAGGCCACATGATGAGACAGTAGCATGTCACGCTTCTGTGTGATATCCTCGGGTACCGCACAGTCCAGCACCCGCGCCATGACACGCCAGAAGCGGTTCTGCTTATGCCCGTAGAAAAACTGCTGTTCCCGCGATTTCACGGACGGAAAACTGCCGAGTATTAAAATTTCGGAATGGCTGTCATAGACAGGGTCGATTGTATGGCGTAACATGGTAAATTCTTCCTCTGTAATGTTCTTCTTTCTTTTTCATTCAAACAGCTGATTATCATAAGCAACAAAATTATATCATTGTCAATAAGTAATTTCCATTCATCTATAATTTTACCAAGTATATTCAAATATGATGTTGGTGTTGAATAAACATTTTTTCGATGTTATAATGGATAAAATGTCGGGAAGGCACAACATATGACGCTGAGGAATATATAATGACAGAACAAAAAACAAGCGGAGAGTCTTTCACCCTAAGAAAAGAAATAAAGTATATTGTGCCACTGGAAAAAGCTTTGATCCTCAAATCACGACTGGACAATTCTTTACCAAGAGATGAGCATTGTTCCGATGGTGCTTACTCTGTGCGAAGTCTGTATTTTGATTCTATAGAAAACGTGGATTTCGCGGAGAAATTTGCAGGGATTGAAAAGAGAAAAAAAATTCGAGTCAGAATTTATAATAATGTCACATCAACATGTAAATTGGAATTGAAACAGAAAAACGGCGACTGGCAGCAAAAACATAGTTTCATCATATCTGCAAATGATGTTAGTGAGCTTGCGTTTGGAAATTATAGTGTACTTACAAGATACTTTCACAGTGTTGATGTTAGTCGAAAAGTATTTAGTACCATGACTCTGGGCCAGTACAATCCTGTCGTACAAATCGAGTACGACAGATTAGCTTATAGATATCCCATGTATGATACTCGCATCACATTAGATATGAACATTAGATCCTCCGAAACAAATATGGACATTTTCGCATCTAATATTCATTATATTCCTATCATGCGGGAAAACGTAGTCTTGGAAATCAAATACAGCGGAAAACTCATGGGCTTCATATCCGCTATGCTTACTCAATTTAATCTAACACAGAGTTCCTGCAGCAAATATTGTTTAGGACGCAAAATATATTATGATTTTAACTAATTATCAGGAGAACAGAAGATGTCAAAAGATGAAATACTCAGTTATTTTTACACAAACAGTACAAACTACGGAGTAAAAAGAACATTAATAATATTAATGTGTGGTCTGATCACGGGAATGATCATTTATTTGACGTATTATATTACATCTGAAAAGATAGTGTATAACAGAAAATTCAATTGGTCGCTTGTGACTATGTTACTGATTACCGTTATTGTTATGATGATGATCAGCAGCAATATTGCAGTTTCCCTTGGCATGGTTGGTGCGCTGTCAATTGTACGTTTTCGGACAGCGGTAAAGGACAGCAGAGATACTATGTTTATATTCTGGGCAATGGCAGAGGGATTATGCGTCAGCTCACAAAATTATCGTTTAACCTTCACATCTGTGTTGTTCATTGCAATCGTACTTATTATTTCCAGTAAGATACCCGGTGTATGGAATCGCTATTTATTGATTGTAACGGGTGAGGGAGAACCTATTGACAGGGCTGAGTTTCAGGCAAAGCTTTCTCCTTTTGTAGTCAGCCAGAAACTTCGTACTGCCAATAAAGATTCTGCTCATGAGGAACTAATCTTGGAAATCAAAACGCGAGGCGAGCTAAACCTTGATGTTATCGATGAGCTTTCATCTGTATCAGGTATACGTTCTGTCAATTGGGTTGCGGAGTCAGGAGAAACAGTAGGATGATGAACGGAAGGCACGTTTTGGCATGTCTTGTGGTGTTATGCGGCACTTTGGCATTGTTACTTATTAATACTGACAATATATATACAGAGCTGGTATTTTCAAGGGAATCCGGCTTTTATGAGGAACCTTTTGAGTTGGAATTATATTCGCCGCCGGGAACCCAGATTTATTATACCCTTGACGGTTCGGAGCCAAATATAAATTCAACAAGATATACATTACCTATTTTGATAAATGATGCAACACCAAATGAGAATGTATACTCTCGATGTACAGACGTGTCTTCAGAATTTTTGTCACGCACCATAACTGCTTATCCGCCATATATCACCCCCTCCCTTAACTATAGTATTGATAAATGTACGGTTGTCAGAAGTGCATATCGCGATGCAGACGGAAATTTTAGTGAAATTAAAACAGAAAGTTATTTTATAGGCTATGAAGAGAAAGTCGGTTATGAAAATATTAATATCATATCCATTGTAACAGACCCCGACAATTTATTTGACCCCGATATCGGTATATATGTTATGGGCAGCGCATTTGACGAATCACAGCCGCAGACGGCAAACTATAACCAACGGGGATTTGCTTGGGAACGTGCTGCTACTATCCAGTTATTTGACTCCGAAAGAACTCTGCTCCTCAATAAGGACTGCGGTATTCGCATACACGGCGGCTCTTCACGTATAAACGTGCCCCGAAGCATGAATATATACGCAAGAAAGCAATATGACGGTGAAGGTAGATTCTACGTAGACTTATTTGATACAGAGTATATGGCAGATACAGTAACGTTGTTTACCGGTGGAAATGATGCCATATTAAAATTTCGAGATATGCTGGTATCAAGATTGATTATTGACAGAAATTTTGCCACAATGAATCACGTTCCGTACGCTATGTTTTTGGACGGTGAATATTGGGGTGTTTATTGGCTTACCGAAAAATATGATAATGTATATCTCAGTCACTATTATGATGTAGATAAAGATAACATCATTCTGATCGGAAGTCTTGACCCGGAAGAGTACGCCGAGAATAATCATGAATTCTGCACGCAGATGATGGAGTATATGACTTATCATGATATGTCCATTGATGCACACTATCAGAACGCTTGCGAATTGATTGATATGCAGAGTTATATTGATTATTATGCAACCGAGATTTATATTGCCAGACATGATGATTGGCCCGGCGGCAACGAAGCATTATGGCGAGTGGATAAAACGGGCAACGGCGAATATGAGGATGGCCGGTGGAGATGGATGTTGTATGATGTAAATTCCGCTTCCTTAGGTGCTGATGCTATCAGTATGGATACTTTTATCTCCACTATGGATAAAAGTCCCATTTTCTATAATTTATGCCAAAATGAAGACTTTAAAAGACAATTTGCGACGACTTTCATGGATCTGGTCAACACATCTTTTACAACCGAAAATGTTGATAATATTATTTCCGAACAAATTGCCTTGATGGAAGAACCGACAAAAACAAATCTGAAAAGATTTTTCGGCGATGAGGGAATTAAAAAATATGCGGATGAAGTTTTAAAAATTCAAAATTTTTATGACAATCGCAAACCGTATATCGTACAATACCTAAAGGATGACTTTGATTTAACCGGAACACTTGCATCTGTTGATCTGGAAATCAATGACGCCGCATCCGGCCATATTATTCTGAATACAATTGAACCCTCTTTTAATGCGGACGGAAAATGGACCGGAGAATACTATACGGATTATCCGATCACACTGACTGCCGTTGCCGATGCCGGTTATCATTTTGTCCAATGGCAAAGCGATGCTCTTAGTGAAGACCAAAGAACAAATGAAACAATACAACTTTCAATCGAAGAAAAGGGCCTTTCTATAAAAGCCATATTTGAAAAAACAGAAAACTAACCCCATATCATTGGGGATTGTATCATCTTTTCCCCATTTTCACATGAATATCCGCGAGTCGATTCAGTGCGTCGTTGAGTGTGGCATCCTGCTTCGCAAAATGGAAACGGATATAGCGGTTCTCCGGCTCTTTAAAGAAGCTGGAGCCCGGCACCGCACCCACACCCACTTTTCTTGCCAAATCTTCACAGAAATCCATATCACTCTCGTAATCGAATTCACTGATATCCACCAGAACATAGTATGCGCCCTGCGGGTTGGTGAACCGCAGTCCGATCTCTCTAAGCCCATCCGTGAATAAATTCTTCATATGGGTGTAATGCGCCCGCAGACCTTCATAATAGGAATCTCCAAACCTAAGCCCTACAACCGCGGCTTCCATCAACGGTGCCGCCGCACCGACGGTCAGGAAATCATGCACCTTCTTCACCCTGTCGATCATCTCTGGCGATGCCATGACAAATCCCAACCGCCATCCCGTGATGGAATAAGTCTTGGACAGGGAATTGCATATGATCGTTCTCTCCCTCATTCCGGGCAGCGTGGCGATACAGGTATGCACATTCGGTTCATACACAATGTGCTCATAGACCTCGTCAGTTATGACATATATGTCATATTTAATCACAAGATCCGCAATCACTTTGAGCTCATCATAAGTAAATACCTTCCCGCACGGATTGGACGGATTGCAGAGAACAAGCGCCTTCACGCCAGGCTGCTTAATGGCATTTTCCAGTTCCTCTCCATCGAAATTGAAGCCCGGTGGTTTTAACGCAACATAAATGGGTTCCGCTCCCGACAGAATCGTGTCTGCCCCATAGTTCTCATAGAACGGTGAAAAGATAACCACCTTATCACCCGGATTGCACACCGACATCATCGCCGCCATCATTGCCTCCGTGCTTCCGCATGTGACAACAATCTCCCGGTCGGGATCCACTTTCATACCATAAAAATGTTCCTGCTTTTTGGCCAGCGCCTCCCTGAAATTCTGCGCTCCCCACGTCAAGGCGTACTGGTGCGGTCCGATTCCCGCAATCTCGGCGAGCCTGTCCGTGATTTCTCTCGGCGGTTCAAAATCCGGAAAACCCTGTGACAGATTGACCGCCCCGTATTGATTAGACACTCTTGTCATCTTTCGTATGACCGACTCTGTAAATCCCTCCGTTCTCTCGCTCAATTTTTTCATGGCGACCTCCTATCAATATACAATGTTTTGTTGTAAAAACTTTGTTAACACTACTAATTTGAATAATTCCATGTATACAACTTTTCGTTGTGGGATAATACTCCAAACAACAGCATGTGTTTTCATGAGGGACAGACAGAATGAAAGAATTACGTGAAATGATACGGGATCTGCGGGAAGATCACGATTTAAAACAGAAGACAGTGGCAAACTATCTGGGTATCTCACAGCAAACCTATTCCAACTATGAGAACGGTCACCGCGAGATACCGACATGGACAGTTGTCGCTTTAGCCAAATACTATAAAGTCAGCACCGACTATCTGTTAGGCGCAGATACAAGTTATCTTGGCAACACAAACCTCAAGAATCCCTATCTGGACAATATCACAATGCACGATGTCATGTATGATATTCAAAATCTGAAAAGGGACGGACGAAAGGATCTTATCAAATACTTACAGTACTTAAAAAGTTTGGAAAAATCCTAATTCATTCAGCTGTCTTAACTTTCTTCACTTGCCGATTTGCCGAGGATATCACTGATAACTCCCATCAGGACGTCCACATTGATCGGTTTCGCCACATGGGCATTCATACCGCTATCCATCGCGGTCTTGCGATCTTCGTCAAAGGCGTTAGCAGTCATGGCAACTATAGGAATATTGGCAAGCGCAGCATTATCCAATTTACGGATCGCTTTGGTAGCTTCGTAGCCGTTCATAATCGGCATCTGTACATCCATCAGGATCAAATCATAATATCCCGGAGCAGCGTTCTTCACTATTTCCACGGCAATGCTGCCGTCCTCAGCGCTCTCAATAACAAAGCCGCTCTCGGTCAAAAGTTCCTGTGCAATCTCCCTGTTCAGCTCGTTGTCCTCCACAAGCAAAATACGTTTGCCGCGCAGCTCCTCCGCGGTCACCGGAATAATCGGAGCCTCCTCTGCAGGTTCCGTCTTACTATTGATAACAGAAACCAGTGTGTCGCGCAGTTCTGAGAGAAAGAGCGGTTTATTGCAGAAAGCGGTAACGCCCACTTCCCTTGCCTCGTCCTCAATATTATGCCAATCGTACGCAGTCATAATGATGATCGGTATATTATCGCCGATGATGGAGCGAATCTGTCTTACCACTTCGATGCCGCTTAAGTCCGGCAGAAGCCAGTCGACAATATATGCATAAAATTCATCGCTCATCTCCACTGCCTGTCTGGCACGAAGCACCGCTTCCTTACCGTGCATCGTCCATTCCGCACGCATACCAATCTGCGTCAGCATTTTAGTGACGCTGTCGCACGTATTGAAGCTGTCATCCACCACCAAAGCACGCAATCCTTCCAGTTCGTGAATGACTTCTATATGTTTGCGTTCCGACTGCAGGCGGAATTCCAATGTGACTATAAATTCCGTTCCTTTACCCGGCGCCGTTTCCAGTTCAATGGTACCGCCCATCGTATCTACAATACTCTTGGTGATCGCCATACCGAGTCCCGTGCCGGTTATACCGCTGACGGTGGAAGTCTTCTCACGCTCAAAAGGCTCAAAAATATGTACCGCAAATTCCGGACTCATGCCAATACCGGTATCCTTCACCCTGATTTCATACCGTCCGTAACCTTGCGGCGCACCCGGTTTCTGACTGATGGTAAGGGAAACCGAACCGCCGGCAGGAGTAAATTTGATCGAATTGCCGAGCAGATTGAGCAGCACCTGATTGAGGTGCAGTTTGTCACAGTAGATATCTTCATCCACCACATCAATCGTGTCCATGAAGAAATTCAACTGTTTGGTCTGCATCTGGGTCTGTATGATGTTGCGCATATCACGGAAGATATCCGAAATACTGCACTCCTTTTCTTCAATGTTGAGACGTCCGCTCTCAATCCTGCTCATATCCAGAATATCATTGATCAGACTGAGCAAATGATTGCTGGAAGAAAGAATTTTGCCGAGATATTCCTGCACACGCTCTTTCTTGTCAATATTGGTCTGGGCGAGCGTGGTGAAACCTATGATGGCGTTCATAGGGGTACGGATATCATGCGACATATTGGAGAGGAACATGGTCTTGGCGCGTTCCGCGGCTTCCGCCTTATGCAGTTTCTCCTCAAGCACGGCCTTCTCAACCGTCCTGGCCAGCGTCTCCTTGGCGTTCCTGCGAACCCACAGATAATAGAGTATCATAATAACCGCAATACAGCTTGCCATGATATAGAAAATCCTGCGGATCGCATACAGATTGGAAAACGCATTGGATTCCGGCACGGCAACGGCAATTTCCCACTGATTGATGCCCGCCGGCGCATAGTACATATAAAACCATTCCTCGGCAATCTCAGAATAAAAAACAACATAACCTTTTTGCAAGCTGGTCATCTTTTTAAACTGTTCGTCCCAGCTGGTATCGTCTCTCAGCTTCCGACTGCTGAAATCATAGAGATTACCCGGTTCTTCATGGTAGGTATCCATAATGAAATCACCGTTCTGCACATCGATGATAAAGGCGCTGGAATTGGAATTATATATATTGTTTACATTCATGATCTCCGGCAGATCATTTACAAGCGTCACACCGTACAGGATGGCAACTGTCTCTCCGTCATGGACAATCGGTATGTAATGGCGCAGAACCGGCTCATTGTCCATCTCAAGGCTGAGCATACGGTTGGAGACATGTTCGCCGAGAGGCACAAGCTCATCAAAGGACATCTGCGCTGTGCCGTCAATTGTATCTCCGTTCGCTTCTATGACCGTATTGTCCGGAAGCAGAATCCGCACCTGCATCGTCTCCAGCATCGGCGCAAAAGTGCTCATTGAGTCCACAAAAGTTGCGCGGTCAAATTTTTGAGAGTTTGACAGAATCGTTGCAATGGAGTTTAACAACCGACTGTCCCTCATTACCTTCTGCTGAATTTCCGTGATAACCGTATTGGCACCCTCCTCCATTCTGGCAATGCATCGTTTTTCGGTGAGCGAACTGATCCGCAGGTAGGCAGCGACAAATATCACTGCAACGACACAGATCAATATGAAAGTCGCGGTAAGACTCTTTTCACGAACTATAGATTTATTTTCCATCAGTATTTACAACTCCTTTATCCCTCTAACTATGATAAATTTTATCACTTATCCAAATAAAAGTCTAGTTTAGGCAGTGTTCAACACAATTTGAACAGCACCGAAAGAAAAAGGTATATCGAAGAAAGGTGATTTATGATAAAATTATCATAAACTAATCTATTGGGAGGTAGTAGTGTATGGCAACTTGGAAATGCAGTGTATGCGGTTACGTGTATGATGAAGACAAAGAGGGCAAGCCCTTTTCCGAACTGGACGCATGTCCCGTCTGCAAACAGCCGGCATCGGTTTTTGAGGCAACAGGGAACACGGCAGCACAGGGAGGTGCAGGAACGGCTTCTCCGGCGGAGGCGCAAGCTCAGGACAACCCGTTGGCTTATCCGGCGGAGTACGCCCGCAGGGATGAATCCTGCAGATATATGAAAGAGATACATGAGATGGCAGTCAGCGGAAAGTCGATCATTGAGGCAATGGGTACCAAAATGCCGATGCCCTCTTGGGACGACATTCTGATTCTCGGCGCACAGCTCAATCCGCCTCCGCTCATGGAACACGATGAAGTAGATACCACGACAGTGATCGGCAAACATGCAAAGAAACCGATGGTTCTTCAGAATCCGGTGTACGTTTCCCACATGTCCTTTGGCGCGTTGTCCAAGGAGACCAAGGTTGCATTGGCAAAAGGAAGTGCAATGGCCGGCTCCGCAATGTGCAGCGGCGAGGGCGGCATTTTGCCCGAGGAGATGGCAGCTGCGGACAAGTATATTTTTGAATACGTGCCGAACCGTTACAGTGTGACACCGGAAAATCTGCAGAATGCTGATGCAATAGAAATCAAAATCGGACAGGGCACCAAACCCGGTATGGGCGGACATCTGCCGGGAGAAAAAGTAACCCCGGAGATCAGTAAAATCAGAAACAAACCGATGGGACAGGATGTCATCAGTCCGTCCAAGTTTGAGGATGTCAACAGCAAGGAAGATTTGAAAAAGATGGTAGAATGGCTGCGTGCCGCTTCCGACGGACGACCGATCGGTATCAAGATCGCGGCGGGACGCATCGAGAAAGATTTGGAGTACTGCGTATTCGCGGAACCGGATTTCATCACGATAGACGGAAGAGGCGGTGCTACCGGCGCAAGCCCGAGACTGGTCCGTGACGCCACCAGCGTGCCGACAATCTACGCTCTGCATCGCGCCAGAAAATATCTGGACCAGGTGGGCGCAGACATTCAGCTCGTCATTACGGGCGGACTCCGCGTATCCTCCGATTTCGCCAAAGCAATCGCAATGGGTGCGGATGCGATAGCGATTGCATCGGCGGCATTGATCGCAGCGGCATGCCAGCAGTATAGAATCTGCGGAAGCGGCATGTGCCCGGTAGGCGTGGCAACCCAAGACCCCGAACTGCGCAAGCGTTTCCATGAGGATGCCGCTGCCCAGAGAGTAGGCAACTTCCTCAATGTCAGCTTAGCGGAGCTTAAGACCTTCGCCAGAATCACGGGACACAGCAATCTGCACGATCTGAACGTGGACGACCTGTGCACGATCAACAGAGAGATTTCAGAGCATACGAATATTGCGCATGCATAAAAACACTAAACCTCGGAAGTTTGTTTTGCAACACTTCCGAGGTTCTGTTTTGCAGTTTCAATTATATAACATTTCCACAATTTTAATATATGCTTATTTAAGTTTGCCCATTTAGAATACTACATGTTCTTTAAGCCACTTCGCTACTCCGTCACTCTCGTTGCTTCCTATAATTCCCGTGGCAATCGCCTTAAGCTCGTCCACGGCATTCTCGACGGCATAACATTCATCAGAAATCTCAAACATCGGAATGTCGTTGATGGCATCGCCGAATGACACAACCCTGTCGCAATTCCACAGTTGCTTTAACTGCCTGATTGCCTCCGCCTTAGTCGCTTTCGCCGGCATGATTTCAAACCAATATTCCGGTCTGTACAGTTCCTGCTGAAGCGTGCATCGAAATCTTGTATCCTGAGAAATCAAATCGTATGCAGGCTGCAGCTCCTCCCGCTCACCGATGCAGGTATAGTAAAACATCTCGCCCTGATATAGTTCTTCTTTATTTTGAATCGGGCGAAATCTCGGATCGCTTCCTTTTCTGTTATTGATATATCTTCTAATGCCGTCATTTTCTCTTGACGTAATCCATGAGACTTTCTCGATACCGTCAACATAGGAGTAGACCAACGGGCTGATATCGTATTCGTCCAAGACCTCTATTACCCTCTGCCTTTCTGTGGGTGTGAAGCTCTGTTCGGTTAAGATTTCACACGTAGACGGATGAATAATAAATGCGCCGTTGTATATGATGACAGGAAAATCCGTTGACAGCCCTTCTGTAACAACAGACGCCGATACTAACGACCTCGCTGTCGCGTATGTAAAAAGCATTCCCTTCTCCACCAACTCATTGATGATTGAAATGCTTTCCGAATTGATCCTGTCCTGCCTGTTAAGTAATGTACCGTCTAAATCGGTCACGTATAATGTTTTGCTCATGTTTCTACACCCACTGAATAAACGCCGTCTTATCTTCACTGTTGTATCCCGCCTGCCGATAGAAATTCAGCGTACTCTCCTTCTTGGAGCCGGTGAGCAGCATCATCTTATAACAGTTTGCTTCCTCTGCAATCTTCTTCGCATAATTCAGGCACTCCGTAGCCAGTCCGCGCTTGCGATACCTCTCGTCCGTAATCACATTTTCCACAAAAGCATATGGCTGCTGATTATGTGTCAGGTTGGGAATGACAACACATACACAGGAAGAGACGATTTGACCGTCTTCCTCCGCGACGATGATATGATGATTCTTATCCTCTAAAATGCGCCTCCATAACTCCAGGATATCCGGAGTCTTATCCGGCACCGGATTGTCGTGGAGCTGCATATACAGTTCCATCAGACCGTTAAAATCGGAGTCTACTACTTCTCTCACCATTGGAAACACCCCTTTTTACTTGTCACAGCAATGTCGGCTGTACAATCTCATTCCAAAATTCCTGCCAACTTTTGACAATGGTTACATCGTCTTTATCTTCTTTATCTTCGTTAGGTGCGCGGAGTGCGCCCTGATACCAGACGGGAAACATCCCCGCATCTCTTGCACCCACGACATCACATTCATAGTGATCGCCGACGTACCATACCTCATCCGCCCGCAGGTTTGCCTTTTCCAAAGCCAAATCAAAAATGCGCTTGTTGGGCTTGCGGTACATATACTCGCTGGTTGCAATGATAAACTCGAAATGATTGTTCGGAAGCACTTCATTGATTCTGTCTATAACAACCTTGCCCGTATAGGCGATATTACTGATTACCCCTGTGCGAATGCCGTTGTCATGTAAATATGTAAGCAGATCTTCAATTCCGTCTGTGGGCGTGCCGGGCGCAGCCGCATCCCAGAACACCTTATCAATCTGCTCAGAGGTAAGCGAAAGAGAAATGCCAAGGGATTCGTACAGATAAGCCGTAAACATATGATTCGGAATCTCCACCGGAATCAGGTGACGCCTCGTCATGTCAAACCTTCCTGTTTCCCGGTTGATTCTGTCAGCTTCCTCCTGCACTCTCGCCGCAGATAAATTATATTTGTTGGTTGTGGCATATTGTAGCACCGCCTCAGTGCCCTTGACGCCGTCAAATTTCCCTTCATCAACGAGGGTTTGACCGTAATCGAAGAGTATCATTTTAGGTTTAGTAGGCATATATCGTCTCCTTTAGCTGATGTAATCACTGTACCCTTTTATCGGCACTGCAATTTATGTTTCCGGCTACCACTCGTTCATATGTATTTTCTCTTCTATTTCATAAGCCTTCTGCTCATGCTGCACCGCATCTGATGCCGGTTTGCCGATTGCAATGTAGCAAGGCATAACATATTCGTCCGGAAAATTCAGAACACTTTTGACATGCTCTTGTTCATCCCCGAGAGGAATCCGCAGCGCATACGCATATTCTTCGGCGGTAACGGCAAGAAAAATATTTTCAATACAGCACCAGATAGAAGCAAAGGCATTCAGCGCCGATAAATCTTTAGGCTGCAGTAGATTCTTTTTCTGCTTAAACAGTGGAATTACAAGGCATCCCGCATCTGACAACATTTGATATTGCTTCGGAATCGCATCACTGTACATCATTTTCTGGCACTCGTCCTTTAATCCCCATGATTTCATAATAAATGCAAGCCGCTTCTCCGAAACCTTTTTGGGTATTTTTTTAATCACCTTATTTATGACATCTTTGTCATTTATAACAATGAAGTGCCAATCCCGCATATGGTCATTGGTCGGTGCTTTCATTCCCGCCGCAATAATTTTCTTTATGACTTCCGGGTCAATCGGTTCGTCTTTGAAGTCTCTTACGGTACGCCTTGCGTCTACAACATCATAAAATTCCATGTAAATACCTCCCGCAATCATAATATATAAGTGCAGCGGTTATACATCAAGATCAATCTGTCACTGCGTGATATCTCCACAATCTTTATACTGCGCACCCTTGTCGTATTCTTCCAATTCTTCGCCGGTCAGATCACCTATGCCGTCATATCTGTAATAACGTCCACTCTCCGCTACAAATTCAAGCACGCAGTAGTCTTCATCGGTCACTCCCCCGGGATAATACTTCTCGTCGCCCTCATGCCACAACATTTCCCGATACTCTTTATCAAAGTGAGCAATAGCTTTGCCCATAAAACATACACCCATTGTATCATCTGCAAAATAAAGGCAGGCATCATTTCTTTTAAGTACAGTCTGAACGTGCATGGAAGATGTATTCGTGGATATCAGGTGTCTTCCAAGCCCTTTATGGAATGTACAGAACACTCTCCTGATCTGTGGTCTCCCGTTTTCGTCTACAAATCCTAAATCCATACACTGTGAATGATTTACCAGTTCTTTGATTTCATCTAATGTCATATACTTTTTTCCTCCTCTTCAAGATTGTGCAAAATACGCTCGAGCCCCGCATCAAGACTCCTAATTTCCTCGTCCGTAAATCCTTTGTAAAACAAGAGACTCATCTCATCGGAAACCTCCCAATATTTCTTTTCCAGTTTACGTGCACTGTCCGTAAGCTTAATCCGAATCTGCCGGCGGTCTTCTGTGCTGTAACACCTCGTGATATGCCCCTGACTTTCCATTCGGTCCAACATGCTTGTCAGCGTTGTCTTCGCTAAGCCCGTTCTTCTGGCAAGCTCTACGATAGGCAGATTGTCCTCCTGCCATAAAACATAAAGAATATGTCCCTGGGCTCCGTTGAACTCGTTAATTCCCGCATTATCCAACAATCTTCCGAATATCCGTCCCTGAATCTGCTTAATCTGCGAAATCAGAAATCCACCCCTTGTTTCAATCATTTTTACCTCCTATATAGGATAGTACTATATAGTACTATTTGTGTCAAGGCACTATTTTGCGTAATTTTTTATTGCCATTTATAAAAGTCCGTCTTCAACTTCTCTATCAAATCAATGTCCGCCGGAAGCCATTCCACACTGTCCAATGTCTCTCTTGTCAGCCACCTGGCGGCTTGATGTTCCTTTAACACTAAATCGCCCGATTTGACGGTACACAAGAAACAGTGCATGGTAAGGTGAAAATCGGGATAATCGTATTCTACCGTATCGAACAGCTCTCCCACTTCAATTTCCGTGTCGAGTTCCTCCATGACTTCACGCTTTGCCGCTTGCTTGGGTGTCTCTCCCGGTTCGATCTTGCCGCCCGGAAATTCCCATCCGTCCTTAAATTCTCCGTGTGCTCTCTGGGTGGCGAATATTTTGCCGTCATCCATGATGATTGCCGCCGCAACATGAACGTGTTTTCTTGTGTCCTGCATAGGTTCGTTCCTTTCTCGTATGTGTACACTTTTTATTCTAATATCATACGGAAGAAAAATAAAGATTGAATACCCAAAAGAATTTCATAAATTTTTTGCTAAAACTTATTGACTCTCACGTAACGTGATAATATATGCTTAACTCAAGAAAACAGTTGGAACGTCGGCCGACAAATTCTATTAATTGTTTTCTATCATGATTCAAGGAGCTTAAAGAAATGAGAACCATAAGCCAAGTCGCAAAACTCACAGGCATCAGCACGCGCACTTTACAGTATTATGATGAGATCGGTCTTTTAAAACCGAGCGAGATCACCGATTCCGGTTATCGTCTGTACAATGATGATGCCTTGCAGGAACTGCAGCAGATTCTTTTCTTCAAAGAACTGGGATTCAAGTTAATGGAAATCAAGGAAATATTGCAAAGACCTGATTTCGACAGAATTGCCGCGTTCAAAAAGCAGAAGGAATTGCTTTTGCTGAAGCGCAATCGGACTGACAGGCTGATACAGCTCCTTGAGCGTTTAGAGAAAGGAGAACAATGTATGAGTTTTAAAGAATTTGATCTGACCGAGTATATTGAGGTACTGGAGGATTTCAAAACCAGTAATGTGGATGATGTTGTACGGCATTGGGGAAGTGTGGGAAATTTTGATCTTTTTATCCGGAAGATCAAGGATGATGAACCCGAAGTTGCAAAACTTGCCATCAAGCACTACGGAAGCGTGGAAAAGTATACGGAGGCTATGAAGGATAATCTGGAACACTTCTCCGAAAAGATGGACAAACTACTGTCTGACGATGCCATAAAAGCCGGACAGCAAAGTCATGATCTGTACGCTAAGCTGACCGCCGATCTGTCAAAAGACTGCTCTTCTGAAGAGATACAGGACATCGTCGGTGAAATCGTAGCTTTTACACAGGAACTCGCAACCGCGCCCTTAGGGGAGGAATTCTGGAATGCGACCGCTCATGCTTATTCCAGCGAATTCGTAAAGAATATCACCGACACAAAGTACGGTGCGGGCGCTTCGGAATATATCGTGAAGGCGTTTGAGTGCTATGTGAAGACTCATTTTAGTCAATCTTCATAATGTCCTTTGCATGATGCTATGATAACTGCTCCATCTTTTTCCTTATAAACAATACGATTGGCTTCATCAATCCGTCTGCTCCACCAACCACTCAAATTATTTTTGAGGGGCTCCGGTTTTCCGAGCCCCTCATAGCAATCCCTTTGTATATCTTTAATGAGCATATTTACTCTTTTTAGGGTTTTCTTATCCTGTGTCTGCCACTCAAGGTACTCTTCCCAAGCCCGTTCATCCCAAAGTATCTTCATACATTAATCCTCAATTAATTCATGCTCTGTAAGAACAGTTTTTCCAGATTCAATATCACTAATTACTTTCTTTAGATATGCCATGTTACTTTCAGAATAGAAAGGATCAACCGATACTTCAAACGGAATCCTTTTTTCTCTTATTACTTTTTTAGCAAATATAGTAAACGCAGTCGTCATGCTTAACCCTAAATCCTTGCATGTCTCTTCCATGCTTTTCTTCAATTCCTCATCCATACGAAAATTAACCATTGCCTGTGCCATAATCATCACTCCTTTTGTAACTTTACCATATCATGCAATCAGCATTTTGTAAAGCAGATGTTATATATTTGCTTTACAATATTATATGTGCACATATCCCAGTATTTTCAAACAGTTGCAATGACTCAAAGTAAAAATACTTATTTTTTCATTTTACCCACAATTTAGCAATTTACTACAGGACGCTCTTACCCCAGCGCCTGATAAACGAGCACATCACCGACTAAAATCTCCGTAGAATCCACAGGCACGATTACCGCACCATCGCGGATAAATACAAGAATATCAATCCGGTACTTGTCCTCCGCTGCTTTGACCGTCCATCCCACAAAAGGACTCTCCTCATCAACGGTAACGCTGACAGTCCCCCTTGTGTTTGCTCTTGGCTTGCTCTGATTCTGTATCAACGTGTACCTTTCCACAAAACCTGCGGAGATAATACCGGTCGGGATTGCTACCGCGCCCACACCGAGAAAAGATATGATAATCGCCATGATCCGCCCCAATATGGTAATTGGATAAATATCACCATATCCGACGGTAAGTATCGTAGACGTACTCCACCAGATTCCCGAAAAGGCGTTGTTGAACACCTCCGGCTGCACCTCATGCTCCGCGCTGTACATGCACAGCGATGCCGCCATCATCAGTACAAGAATAATGAAAATGGACGAGATGAGCTGGTTTTTCTTTTCATTTAAAACGGAAGCGATGACGTTGATGGAATCATAATAGGCGTTGATGCGGAACAGATGCAGTATTCTGACTACCCGCAGCATCCTGAGCGCAACAAATCCTGACAGAAAGAAAAAGGGCAGAATCGTACACAGATCAACGATGCCGTCGAAGGATACAAGAAACTTCAATACCGCTTTGCTTTTACTTTTGTCAGGGTAAAGATACTCCGATGTCCAGATGCGCAGCACATACTCAATCAAAAATATAACTATCGTAATCAACTCTATGGACCGCAACAGGTGCGAATACTCCGCCATTGCATCAAAAGTCTCCAGAAACAATACCGCTATGTTGAGAACAATGGCGATCACAATAAAGAAGTCGAAGGCACGACTGATAAAATCATCCTTCTGTCCGATCTGTATGATGTCGAAGATACGTTTTTTTCTTTTATCGCTCATAAATTACTCTCCGCATTTTACTTCTGTCCAATAGCGTTTACTTTTTCATTATAAATCATTGCGAATGATTGTTCAAACAGATAAAACTCCCAATCCCTATCACCGCCATAAAAGGCAGACAGAGCAAAAATGCGGATATGCTTGTATAATTTGGATTGGCTTCGAGGGCTTTCTGCCCGGCTTCGCTCACAAATACCGCAATCAGCATTTCCGCCTGCAGATTATTGTTGATCATGTGACAGAATGAGGCCGGATAAATGGATTGCGTTCGCTCCGTAATAAGCGTCAGAAACGCATTCATCATGATACACATTACGCACATCAGTCCGATTCCTGCCCACGGATAGAGGGGATAATCAATTCCGAAATTGTGTCCCGCAATCGTGAGCGGCGCATGCCAGAGCCCCCATATGACACCGCCTGCGATGACAGATGCGGGCGTACCGATCAGTTCCTTAAGCTTAGGTCCCAGATATCCTCTCCATCCCCACTCTTCCCCGAATGCGGAGAAAAACAGAATAATGGACATCGCCAGCTGGAGGAACACAACCGCGATTACCGGGCTGATATCCTTACCCAGAAACAGCTCCCGAAACGAATACTCCGGCAAAAAAACTTTACAGAAAAGAAACATTTCCAGAAACGCCTCAATCGGTTTTACAATGACAGCCGCCACATAGTATCCGGCATTTCCCTTTATATTCAAAGCGAGATAAGAATTCCCGAATCCTTCTTTAGTGACAAGACGTGTGATCACATTCGCTATAGCAGGTATAAACATACCCAGCGCGCCCAGGGCATAAATCACCGCAGCAGCCTCTTCCACGGTATAAAGCATCCCACCGTATACGGAATTGAGAACGGGCACAATAATCCAAAAGGGTACAAAGGCTATTACGCAGAATATGATAATACGTTTGATCGTCAATTTCTTATTCACTGTAATCCGCCTCCTTATACAACTTAACAGAGATGCAATAAGACAGATAGTATGCTCCTGCTGCCGCATACGGAATCAGCGCCACAATCCATATGACTTTTCCGCTTGTGACATATTCATAAACAGCGGCAATCGGGTCGTCCCCGAAAAGAAATGAGATGTCGCCAAACAGCCCATAACATAACAGGATTAGTGCCAAAAGCGCAATTAATACGCTTTTGACAGCCACTCCCATATTGGACCCAAATCGGATCATGAAAGGAATCTCTATCGCATAGATCAGAATTCTGAAGCAACAAATAAACATTCCAACTATAATTGTCGAAATCGTAGCATCATCAGCCACACAGAGCACAATTACATCCGCCAGATAGCAGAAGAAAAGCAGAACAAGATTTTCAATCAGAATTATATAATATTTGCATGCAACCTGTCCCCTTGCCGCCTGCGGCGTGGACGAAACAAAGAGGCTCCACAGGCGGCTCTCGTCATGCGTAAACAACTCCTGATTGACAAGAGCAAGTATGAGAAAAGACATATAGTAGCAGATTGATGTCAAAAAAATGATCATCCTCGTTTCAAATCCGATGAGCGGAAACGATATACAGACTCCCGAAAGAATCGTCTGAAACACAACCACAAAAATAAGCCCACTCCTAAGAAGGAAAAACTCTTTATATAACAGTCCCTTCACTACGCTTCCCTCCTTCTCAACAGCACAGCGCTGACCGCACAGCCGACAGCCAGGATAACCGCTGTCATGACAGGCATCCAAGGCAATAAAAATATCAGGCTTTTACGCACAACTTCTCTCGTGGAATCCGCATCATGAAAATTCATCCCGATCAGCACCGGTATCAGGATAATACCAAAAAGCACGACAGCCATAAAAATACCCGCTTTATCTTTCGTATGAAAAAGCAAAATACCCACATGATTTAAAACAGCCATAAGCGTTGTGAGCACAACAACAGCCAGTATATAGGCGGCATATACCGCTGAGAATGGGACACCTATAATGCTGCAGATCAATGCCGTGTAAATAAAGGAAAATGCGCTCTCCGCCAGTACGGTAATCAGAAATGTCACATACTTCGACACCGCAAAATCAATGTGGCTTGCCGGTATCGCATGGCAAAATCTTTTCCATGCGGTCACCTCATCTTTTAACGATGAATCAGCAATAGACAATGCGATAAGGCACACCATAAGAACAGGAAAAAGAATGGCATTTAAATCGACCATTTCTTTGAGATCATCTTTAATCACATCTGACAGTAATGCGAGATTACCGCTTCGAAAACTTGTCTCTGCCAGAACGCCCATCAAGGCAAAAATAAGAAAATTGAGCATCTCAATCATAAGCGGTTTCCTGGCCATATAGAATTCTTTGTATACCAGACTTTTTACTGCTGCCGTTCTCATTACAACTTCTCCCTGCTCATCGCGAATGTTCTTATGCTGTCATATCCATTCTTTCTTCTCACGGTTCACATAGAAAAGCATGATTTCTTCCAGGTTCGTCTTCTCGATCAGAATGCCCGAATATTTCCTGCTCATTTTGTCCCGGTCAGAAACCATGATATCTACACTGTACTCGTTGATGCGTGCGCTGACGATGTCCGCCGGATCGATCTTACTATAATCCTCCTTGGAACATTTCATCAGTCCGTGGCTCTCCAGAATATCGTCTTTGTATCCGGTAAGCAGCAACTTGCCCCTGTCGATAAAAGTCACACAATCCGCAATCTTGTCAAGGTCGCTGGTGATATGGGAAGAAAGCAAAATACTGTTATCCTCATCACTCAAGTATTCACGGAAAATATCTAGAATCTCATTTCTCACCACTGGATCAAGTCCCGTCGTGGGCTCATCCATCACTAAAAGCTTAGCGCCGTGGGATAAGGCTGCCGCAATCTGCATTTTCATCTTCATTCCCTTGGAAAAAGCACCGAGCTTCTTATTGCGGGGCAGCTGAAAACGGTCCAGATACCCATAAAACTTCTGCTCGTCCCAGTTTTGATATAATCCCCGGAACAGGATGTTGATCTGCTTAGCTTTGAAAGCGTCGTGAAAAGGACACTCATCAAACACTGCCGCAATCTGCTCTTTGATCTGTGCCTCATCCCGGATATGGTCCATACCAAGCAGCCTGATCGAGCCGCCGTCCGTATTCGTGATATTCAGAATCGCCCTGATGGTCGTGCTCTTACCCGCTCCGTTCTGTCCGATGAATCCCATGATACTGCCCTTGGGAACATTGAAGCTGATATCGTCCAAAGTAAAACCATCGTAACACTTACGTAGATTTGATATTTCAATCGCGTTATCGTAGTTGCTCATTGTTGTAACCGTGCCTTTCTCTTAAAACACTACTCCATTTGAAATATTTTATCACATTGTAAAGCTAAAAGATACGAAAAATGTTGCCTCTGGTTTGCAAAAGGATATCTGCTCATATATAATCTCTATATGACAATAAGGCAAGGGAGACAGCGCATGAAAGTATTACTGATCGCCGGCGGAAAAGCTGCTGTGACTTGGGAAAAACAATATACTTCATACGAACTTGAAGAGACATATCGACATGCGGCAGATTGTGACATCGAGGCGGCACAAGTGGAACGAATCAGTGCCCACGACCGTCCTGTCTATGTCAGCCCCACCAAAAACGCCGTCCGAACGGCAGAGCTGCTCTTTACCGATGCCAAGATTACAGAAGAACCTCTACTTAACGAGGTGCCGGTTCGCGCATATAAAGATACAGCAAAAAAGCTGCCGCTTTGGCGCTGGCAGCTCATGGCTTCTGTACAACGTTTCTTCGGGAACAGCCGCCAGCCGGAAACCAAGGCTCAGGCAAAAAAACGTGCCGACAAGCTCCTTGATCTTCTGGAGGCGAAAAACCAAGACTGTATCCTGA
>JAFLTD010000069.1 GCA_022510625.1 Lachnospiraceae bacterium | reverse complement strand
GAGGGCCATAGTGTTAATGTAAACGTCACAAGCGCTAATGATTTTAAAATGATGAATGGAGAAGGTTCCATTGCCTACCGGCTCATTGTCAATTACAATTATGATAAGCCGGTAAACCATAATAGCAATGTGCTGACCGTGGTCGCCGGGGAAAAAGCAGGAGTTGCAATTCTCGTTTTTACTACTGAGCTGGATAAATCCAAGGCTCCATATGCGGGACGCTATAGTGATACGCTTACTTTTACTGTTTCAATCGATTAAAATTTACCCATGTACCTGCTCAATCCCCGAAATATCGGAATCGATCGCCATGGAATAGTTGGTATAGTAAACGACGAAACCCGGCTTTGCACCGTTTGGCTTCTTGACGTTCTTCTTTTGCAGATAGTCGATCTCCACTTTTTCCTGTTCCCTGCCCTTAGAGTAGTAGGCGGCGAGGCGTGCCGCCTCCTCGAAGGTGCGGTCGGGCAGTTCTTTTCCCTCCGTCTTTACAATGACATGGGAGCCGGGTATTTTCTTGGCATGGAACCACCAGTCGTTGCCGGTGGCGAGCTTGAAGGTCAGCTCGTCGTTCTGGTAGTTGTTTTTCCCTACATACATATGAAATCCGTCACTGCTGACATAGTGAAACGGCTTGCTGGTAATCTTGACCTTCTTTGTACCGCCTTTTCTGCGGATATAACCGCTCTCAATCAGCTCTTCCTTAATCTGCACAAGATCCTCCTCCTGCATGGCGATGTCCAGTGCCGTCAGAATGGATTCCAAATGTTCTATTTCTTCTTTAACTTGAACGGTCAATTCTGAGAGTGCCTCGTATGTTCTTTTCAGCTTTCCGTATTTATCAAAATATTTCTTGGCATTTTCCTGCGGTGTCAGGGTATCGTCCAGAGGAATCGTGATCGTCTCGTTGGTGTAGTAGTTCAGTGCCTCCATGGATTTTGCGCCCGGTTCCACATTATAGCCGTAGGTGTTTAAAAGTTCGCCGTATACCTTGTATTTTTCCCGCTTCTCCGTATCCTGCATCTGCTTGATCTGCAAGTCATATTTCTTCACATTGCGCTCCAGAGCAGTCTGGACAATCTTGCGCAAATCCACGGATTTCTGACGGATGCGTGTCACGATGCTGCGCTCTGCGTAGTAGTGCTCCAAGACAACGCTGATGGAGTCGTAAGACTGAGTTGTCTTGTCGCTGTAGAGAGTGAGCGGCAATGCCGCAAATTCTATAGGCTCTTTGCCGTCATAGATAATGGACGGTGCAAAGTCCCCCGATTCGATCTGCCCGATCATGTCCGACAGAGTATCGTACAGGACATGCAGTGCGGAATCCTCCAAAACATTGGCGGGCATATCTGCATCGATGCCGGCGCGATAGCATATTTCCTGGGCAATGATGGGAGAGAGACCGGTGTAGGAAGAGTAGAGCGCCTTGCAGACCGCCATGGGTTTGGTGCGCATATTCTCCTCTAGGTTTACATAACTTAACTGCAACGGATCGCACTTGTCCTGCGTCTGCGGGATAAAATAATCCCTTCCCGGTAGTACTTCGCGGACGGAACTGACCATGCCGGATATGTGTTTGATGCTGTCGATGATTTTGTCATGGTCGTCGCAGAAGATAATATTGCTGTGTTTGCCCATGATCTCCACAATCAGCTTCTTGCGGCAGACATCGCCCAGCTCATTTAAATGCTCCAGATCCAGATGGATGATACGTTCCAAACCGGGCTGTGTAATATCTACGATGCGGGCATTCTGCAGGTGTTTGCGAAGCAGCATGCAAAAACCCGGCGCAGTCATGGGTCCGGGCTTGTTTACATCCGTCAGATAGACTAAGGGAAGAGAGGCATCCGCGGACAGCACAAGCCTGTACTGTGCACCGTTATTCTTGATCGTCAGCAGAAGCTCGTCGCTCTCCGGCTGCGCAATCTTATAGATCCGCCCACCAAGAAGCGTCTCGCGCAGTTCTTTTGTGATATTTGCTATAGTGATTCCATCAAAAGCCATTGTGATTTCAACTCTTTCTATAAAATATTGATTGATTTTGTCTTGACTATTCTATATCATCCGAACCCTCTTTTCAACTTCCTTGACTACTTCACGTAATTATTCTATAATTAAATCTGTACGCACACATTGGACAAAATGTGTGTCTGACACACTCAGAAAGGCAAGAATACGACTATGATAAAGAGTATGACAGGTTTCGGCAGATGCGAGATTGCCAAAGGGGAACGGAAGATCACAGTTGAAATGAAATCCGTCAACCACAGATATCTGGACGTCAACATTAAAATGCCCAAAAAGTTGAACTTTTTTGAGGCGGCGATACGAAGTGAGTTAAAGAATTATATCCAGAGAGGTAAAGTAGATGTTTTCATTGTCTACGAGGATCTCACTGAGTCTAACGTGTGTGTGAAGTATAATAAGGAACTGGCTGCGGAATATATGAAATATCTGGCGCAGATGGCGGAGGACTTTTCGCTGGACAATGATATCAGGGTATCCACGCTGTCCCGTTATCCCGAAGTGCTGGGTATGGAGGAGCAGACGGTGGATGAGGATGAACTGTGGCAGCTTCTGTCCGAGGCAATCAGGGGTGCGGCGGAGAAGTTTGTGGAGACGAGGATCAAGGAAGGTGAGAACCTGAAAACCGATCTGGTGGGCAAACTGGACGGCATGCTCACTCACGTCGATTATATCACGGAGCGCTCCCCGCAGATTATTGAGGAGTACAGGCAGAAACTGGGAGAAAAGGTCAAAGAACTGATCGATGACGTAAAGGTGGACGAGAGTCGTCTGCTGATGGAAGTTACGATCTTTGCAGATAAAGTTTGTGTGGACGAGGAACTTGTGCGCCTTAGGAGCCACATCGAGACCACCAAAGATAATCTTATTCAGGGTGGCAGCATCGGGCGAAAACTCGACTTTATAGCGCAGGAAATGAACCGTGAGGCCAATACCATCCTGTCGAAGGCAAATGATCTGGAGATATCCAACCGTGCCATAGAGTTAAAGACAGAGATCGAGAAAGTGCGTGAGCAGATACAGAACATTGAATAACAGTAGTTATGATTGTTGCGCGTGGAAAGGCAGTCGGAAATGGGAAAACTGATCCATATAGGATTCGGAAATGTAGTCAACACGGAGAAGATTATCGCAATTGTCAGTCCGGATTCCGCACCCGTCAAGCGCATGGTGCAGAAGGCGAAGGAGACAGGTATGGCGATAGATGCGACGCAGGGACGCAAGACCAAAGCGGTTTTGGTGATGGAGAACAGCCAGATCGTCCTGTCGGCGTTGCTTCCGGAAACCATATCGGGCAGAGCACAGACAGAAGGCAGGGATACAGATGAAACGTAAAGGCATTTTGATTGTCGTTTCCGGTTTCTCGGGAGCGGGCAAAGGCACCTTGGTCAAGAGACTGGTGGAGAAATACGACAGTTACGCGCTGTCCATATCGGCCACTACCAGACAGCCTCGGGCGGGTGAAGAAGACGGCAGGGAGTATTTCTTCCTGCAAAAAGAACAGTTTGAACGTAAGATTGCCGAAAACGGTTTGATTGAATACGCTTGTTACTGTGATAATTACTATGGAACGCCGCGGGAATATGTGGAGCGGCAGTTGGCGGACGGTAAAGACGTAATACTGGAGATAGAGATTCAGGGTGCACTTAAGATCAAGGAACAGTACAAGGATGCGTTGCTGCTCTTTGTAATGCCGCCCAGTACTGCGGAGCTCAGACGCAGACTCGTAGGACGCGGAACGGAGACGGAGGAAGTCATTGCTAAGAGAATGCGCCGTGCCGCCGAGGAGGCAGAGGGAATCGAGAAGTACGAGTATATTGTAGTGAACGATGATCTGGAGACATGTGTCACACAGCTTCACGAGATCATAATAGCAGCTCATAACACTCCCAACAGAAATCAGGAGTTTATAGAAAATATCAGAACAGAGTTGGAAGGAGAAAAATAATGTTACATCCATCTTATGCAGACTTAATCAATGTAGTAAACAGCGGAGTAGAAGAGGGAGAAGATCCTGTTGTAAGCAGCAGATATTCTATTGTGATGGCTACGTCCAAGAGAGCAAGACAGATCATTGCGGGCGACGAGGAACTTGTGGACGGCAAAGGGAAGAAGCCGCTTTCCATCGCTGTGGAAGAACTGAATCAGGGCAAAGTCAGAATCACAAGCGAAGAGGAGAATGAAGAGCACGATTAAGGCGGCGGGAACGCATAATATGCTGTTGGAGTATTCTGATCAATGAGGAAAAAAATTTTGTTCGTATCCTTGGGATGTGACAAGAATCTGGTAGATTCCGAGATGATGCTGGGAATGCTTGTGCAGAACGGGTATGAATTTACAGACGATGAGCGTGAAGCGGATATTGTGATAGTGAACACATGCTGCTTTATCGGAGACGCCAAAGAGGAGAGCATCAACACGATTCTGGAGATGGCGGAGCTTAAGAAGAGCGGCGAAATTGAGATGCTGATTGCTGCGGGATGTCTGGCCGAACGCTACCGTGAGGAGATTCAGACAGAGATTCCCGAGGTAGATGCGATTTTAGGTACCATGGCGATTGACGAGATAGTCAGGACATTGGATGAGGTCTCCGGCGGCATCAGGGAGAATCATTATAAGAGTCTGGATGAAAAGCCCCTGACCGGTGTGGAGCGTGTCGTGACTACCGGCGGACATTATGCCTATTTGAAGATTGCAGAAGGGTGCGATAAGCATTGTACTTACTGCATTATTCCGAAGGTGCGCGGCAACTATCGAAGTGTGCCGATGGAGTATTTAGTCCGGGAGGCGGAGAAACTTGCGGATAAGGGTGTCAAGGAGTTGATTCTCGTCGCACAGGAGACTACCGTCTACGGCAAGGATCTCTACGGGCATAAAGCGCTGCCGGAATTGCTACGGGCACTCTGCAGGATAAGCGGTATTTATTGGATACGGATTCTGTACTGTTATCCGGAAGAGATCGACGACGATTTGATTCAAACCATACGGGAAGAAAAGAAAATATGTCATTATCTGGATTTGCCGATTCAGCATGCATCCGATCGGATATTGCAGAGGATGGGACGCAAGACCGACAGAAAGCAGCTGCAGGATATTATATGGAAACTGCGCGATGCGATTCCGGATATCTGTCTGCGTACTACGTTGATCACCGGTTTTCCGGGCGAGACAGAGGCAGAGCATGAGGAACTGCTTGATTTTATTGATCAGATGGAGTTTGACAGGCTGGGTGTTTTTACATACTCTCAGGAGGAGGACACACCTGCGGCGCTGATGCCGGACCAGATACCGGAAGAAGTCAAGCTAAGCAGGCAGGCACAGCTCATGGAACTTCAGCAGGAGATTGCCTTTGGGGCGGCCAAGGATATGGTCGGCAGGACGGTGACAGCCATGATCGAGGGCAAGGTCGCCGATGAAAACGCATATGTGGCGCGGACATACAAAGATGCACCCAATGTGGACGGCTTCCTGTTCGTGAATACGGGCAGGGAATTAATAACAGGTGATTTTGTAAAGGTAAAGATTACAGCATCTTATGAATATGATCTGATTGGAGAATTGGAAGATGAATCTGCCCAATAAATTGACGATGTTTCGAGTGATACTGATCCCGGTTTTTGTAGTGTTTCTATTGGTTGACATAACACCATATGACAAGTGGATCGCACTGGCTATCTTTGTTATAGCAAGCCTCACAGACTTGTTGGACGGTAAGATTGCCAGGAAATATAATCTGGTCACCAATTTCGGCAAGTTTATGGATCCGCTGGCGGATAAGCTTCTTGTGTGTTCCGCATTGATCTGTCTGGTGGAGCTTGGTAAGATACCGGCATGGATCGTTATTGTGATCATTGCCAGAGAGTTTATTATCAGCGGGTTCCGCCTGATTGCATCCGATAACGGCGTGGTCATTGCAGCGAGCTACTGGGGAAAATTCAAGACGACTTTTCAGATGGTCATGATCTGCCTTATGATTGCGGATATTGACGAAATCAGTCTGTTCACGACGGTTGTAATGTGGGCGGCGCTCGCATTGACGGTGATATCTTTGGTGGATTATCTGGTGAAGAATAAAGATGTCATGAAAGATACAAAGTAATATAGTGATCAAGTACAGTATAAGAGTTAGGACGGATAAAATATGATTGTTGAACTGATTTCCGTGGGAACAGAAATTTTACTTGGAAATATTGTGAATACGAATGCGGCATATCTGTCTGAGAAATGCGCCGCTTTAGGGCTTTCCTGCTATTATCAGGACGTGGTGGGCGACAATGAGGAGAGATTGCGTGAGACGATTCAAACGGCATTGTCCAGATCCGATATCCTGTTATTGTCCGGGGGTCTGGGTCCCACGCAGGATGATCTGACAAAAGAGGTCGCCGCAAGTGTGATGGGTAAGGCGCTGTATCTTCACGAGGAAAGCAAAGCCGCGATTCAGGCTTTTTTTGAGAAAAGAGGATTGGAGATTACGGACAATAATTGGAAGCAAGCGATGATGCCGGAGGGATGTATCGTGGTGGATAATCCGAACGGTACCGCACCGGGCATTATCATGGCGGAGAACGGCAAGCATGTGATATTGATGCCGGGACCGCCCAATGAGATGATTCCCATGTTCGAGACATCCATCATGCCGTACCTTGGCAGGCTGCAGTCGGGCGTGATCTTTTCCCAAACTGTCAAGATTTGCGGTGTAGGGGAAAGCAAAGTCGAAACAATGGTAAAGGATCTGATCGAAGGACAGACCAATCCTACAATAGCGACATATGCTAAAACGGGAGAAGTGCATCTGCGTGTCACGGCAACAGCAGAGGGAGAAAAAGAGGCGCGAAAGCTGGTAAAGCCTATCGTGAAAGACTTAAAAGCACGGTTTGGCAACAATATCTATACGACAGACGATGAGGTCACATTGGAGAAGTCGGTAGTGGATCTTCTGCTTGCAAATAAGCTGACAATCAGCACGGTGGAATCTTGTACCGGAGGTCTGTTGGCGGCAAGACTGATCAATGTACCCGGCGTGTCGGAAGTGTTCAAATCAGGCTATATCGCCTATTCGAACAAGGCGAAGCGCAGACTGCTCGGCATTAAGAAAAATACTCTGTTGAAGCATGGTGCTGTCAGCAAGGAGATTGCGAAGGAGATGGTCAAAGGTGCCGCGCTGGTTTCCAAGGCTGATGTGACAGTCAGTGTTACGGGTATAGCGGGACCGGACGGGGGCTCCGAAGAGAAACCGGTGGGACTCGTGTATATCGGTTGCAATGTCTGTGGAAGGATTACCGTCAAAGAGTATCATTTCAGCGGAGATCGGGCCAAAATCAGGGACAATACGGTTTCAGCCGCACTTTCTTTGATGCGGGAGTGTATTTTACAATATTACAGCGAAGTGACATTCGGTGGTAAAAAATAGCAGATACTTATAACTTAGTTTCATGAAAGATGAGGAGT
Organism: Lachnospiraceae bacterium; assembly: GCA_022510625.1. Taxonomy (GTDB): domain Bacteria; phylum Bacillota; class Clostridia; order Lachnospirales; family Lachnospiraceae; genus UBA3282. The sequence continues at coordinate 9,018 of JAFLTD010000069.1, read as the reverse complement.
AGACGAATGAGTCAATCAGATCGGTTTGATGAGTTTAACAATGAGAATGAGGGACAGAGCAATACTTCTGACACTTATACAACGGAGAGTAGTGCCGACATTTACAATACGCCGGATATCTCCAACGGTATGTCGGGCGATGCTCCCGGAGAGGATGCACCTGTTGCGGACGTTGTGGTTGAGAGTGTGTCCGTCGATGAGGGGGCCGTCACGGATGTTGTGATAGAGAGTGCACCGGAGGAGGAGATCGTTGAGGCGGATGCGGTTGTTCCGTACAGCAATCCGTACAATAATCCCAATAATCCGTATGAAAGCAATCCGTACAATAATCCTAATAACCCGTACGGCAACGGTCCGTACAATAACAATCAGTACGGATATAATCCATACGGAGGACAGATGCCGCCAAACGGTAATCAGGACAACAACCCATACAACAATAACCCGTACAATAATAATCCATACAATAACAATCAGTACAATAACAACCCATACAACAACAATCAGTACAACAACAATCAGTATAACAACAATCAGTATAACAACAATCAGTATAACAATCCATACGGCAGTGTTCCGTCCGGCAATCCGCCGTACAATAATAACCAGTACAGCCCGTACGCCGTGCCTCCGAAGAAGAAGAGCACCGGTCTGATCATCGGTATTGTGGTTGGTGTTGCTGTGTTATTCCTCATCGCTTTTTGCACTCTGATTTACAGAGCGGTAACCCTGTATAATCAGGATCACGATCGGCCGAGAAACAACAGCCGCGATGATTACCGCTTCGACGATGATGACGACGATTGGGGCGTAGATCGGAATCAGAGGAACAGAGATCGCGATCGTGATGAAGATGATTATGATCCTGACGATGACTATGATGATTATGACGATGATTACGACTACGATGACTGGTATGATGATTGGTACAATGACTATTATGACGATGACTATTACGACGATGACAGTGAATACTATGATTTTCACAACGATGTCAAATACAATCTGTCATACTCTGTAGATCTTGATTACTATGAATACGATACGGACAATGACAGCGTATATATTTACGTTGATTATCCTGTTATAAAGGGCGATAACGTACCCAATCTGGATAAGTTAAACGCTGCGATCTGGGCAGAGGTAGAATACTTCACGGACTATTATGAGGATGAATATGCAGATTATATGACCGAGGATGATGACTACTTCTATGCATATGCAGAGGGATATGTGACATATATGGACGAGGAAAAGCTGAGTGTAGTATTTCAGGAAGAGATCATCAGCAGTTACTATGATTATGCGTACGTGTACTGTATCAATATCGATATGGAACACGGTGTGATTCTCGACAACGAGAACATGTTAAGCATTAATGATGATTTTTCCGCTGATTTCAGGGCGAGAAGCGAAGTCCAGAACCCAACCAGCAAGACTTATCTGTCCTACATGTCCGATCAGGAGATGACGAGATATTTTAATTCTTCGGACATTATCGTATTTTACACACCGATGGGAATGGAGATCGGATTCAATTATGATACCGACTACAGCCACGGCTGGGTGACGGTTACTTACAAAGAATACGAACAGTATTTGAAAGTGTTCTGAGAGAAATATTATTCGAAGACATGTGAATAAGAGGGTAGTTGCCATGAAGAACCTTACGCAGGGGAAACCGATTAAAGTAATTTTGCTTTTTGCCATACCGCTTTATATCGGTCAGCTGTTTCAATTAGGCTACAGCCTGATCGATACAAGGATCATCGGCAGCACTCTGGGAGAGACCTCTCTTGCGGCAGTGGGAGCGACCACTTCTCTCAGTGATCTTTTGATTGAATTTGTGAACGGTGTAGTCTGCGGTTACGGTATTATCGTGGCCACCTGTTTCGGTGCCGGCGATGAGGAGAATCTGCGCAGGGCCATCGGCGGCACGGTAGTGCTGAGTGTAGGAATCACGGCGTTTCTCAGTATCGGGTGTCTGGTTTTCCTGTCCCCAATTCTGAACTTCCTGAATGTTTCACCGGAATTGGCGCCGGAGGCATCTGCCTATATCAGAATCATTATAGCTGGATTGATTGCTACCACATTATATAACGTGTGTTCTGCTATTTTACGCGCCATCGGCGATTCGTTCACACCGCTGATGTTTCTGGTGATTTCCAATCTATTAAATATTGGATTGGATTACCTGTTGATTCTTCGGCTTGACATGGGTGTCACGGGAGCGGCGACAGCCACCGTGATCTCTCAGGCATTGTCAGCGGTATTGTGTTACATATACATGCGAAGGAAATATCCGCAGATTAGGATGCACACGGGTGATGTCGTGCCGGAGAGAGAAATGTACAGTCAGCTTGTTCCCAGAGGCTTTTCCATGGGCTTTATGCTCTCTTTTGTGCTGATGGGCTCGTTGGCACTGCAGACTGCGATCAATGCGCTCGGCATGAATATTATTGTGGCGCACACAGGGGCAAGGAAGGCGACATCGCTGTTTTTGATGATCTTCTTCGTGCTGGGAACTGCCCTTGCCACTTACTGCGGACAGAATTTGGGCGCGGAGGAGTACGGCCGGATCAAGCAGGGAATTCGGGATACGATCCTGTTCTCTTTTGGCTGGTATCTGTTTGTACTTTTGATTGTCTTTACGCTTTCGCCGGTCATCATCAATCTGATTACCGCCAGTGCGGAACCGGAGATCATTGATAATGCGGTGCTCTACCTGAAGGTTAATGCATCTTTCTATTTTCTGCCTGCCATTATCTGTATCCTGCGAAACAGTATGCAGGGCTTTGGGGACAGCAGGACACCGCTGATTTCAAGCTTTATTGAGCTGGTGGGCAAAGTGCTGATCGCGTACCTTCTGGTGCCTGCGCTTCAGTACATGGGTGTGGTGCTCTCGGAGCCGATTGTGTGGGCACTTATGGTGATACCGCTTGCCGTCAGCATACTGCGCAATCCGATTATGCGGAAGGTTGGGAATAACGGCTAATTGCCGGCGGTATGGACGGTACCAATTTGCAAGCTATACCGGGGTGAAAGTGGCAAGATTTTGACACTTCCGCTCCGGTTTTTCCTTTCTGGAAAAAACTGATGATGTGTAGTAAAATGAAAAAATAGCAGGAGGGAATCTCAATGGCGGACAGAACGGAAGACGAATTATGGGATCTTTATACAAAAGATAGGGAAAAGACAGGGAAGTCACACAGGCGCGGGGACGACATGAAAGACGGAGAGTACCATCTGGTCATCCATGTCTGTATCTTTAACAGCCAAAATCAATTGCTGGTTCAACAGAGGCAGCCCTTTAAAGAAGGGTGGTCCAACATGTGGGATGTGACGGTTGGAGGTTCCGCGCTGCAGGGAGAGAACAGTTATCAGGCGGCGGAGAGAGAGTTGTTCGAGGAAATCGGATTGAAACTGGATCTGTCTGATACAAGACCGAATTTCACGATCAATTTCGCACATGGTTTTGACGATTATTATATTTTGGAACGGGAAGTTGATCTGGATCAACTTCATTTGCAGGAGGAAGAGGTACAGGCTGTCCGCTGGGTCGGCAAAGAAGAAGCCTTACAGATGAAAGAGCAGGGAACTATGATTCCGTATTGGTTCTTGGATAAGCTGTTTGATATTCGCGGGATGTTCGGATCACATGAAATTCCTTGAGCCATGACAAAGGAGAACGCTTAATCTATGCAGAAGCGCATTTTGCAGGAAGATTTAATCTATGAGATTCTCTCCGTTGTAGAGGAAATCCCGGAGGGGAATGTGGCGACTTACGGGCAGATTGCCAAACTGATCGGAAGAGACAGGAACGCGAGGCTCGTCGGCAAAGTCTTAAGTATGGCGGAATACTACGGAGATTATCCCTGCCACAGAGTCGTCAACCACGCGGGCAGGCTGGCGCCCGGATGGCGGGAGCAGGGTGAACTGCTGCGCGGGGAGAATGTGCCTTTTAAGGATGAGACGCACGTGGATCTGTCACGGTGCAGATGGGATTGTTGAGGTGAAAGGCTTTATATAATAGATTATGAGATTTAGATAACATATGTTATGCGGAGGTTGGTACTATGAAAATTCTATACTTGGACTGCGGAATGGGTGCGGCAGGTGATATGCTGACAGCGGCTCTCACAGAGCTTCTTCCGAATCCCGATGAATTCATAGTGAAACTGAATAGTCTGTCTATTCCCGGTGTACAATTTAGCAAGGAGACTGCTGTTAAATGCGGCATTACCGGCACGCACATCTCGGTCCTTGTAGACGGCGCGGAAGAGAACGAAGAGATGCATGAATACTCTCATGAGCATGAACACAGCAATGAACACGAATATCACCATAAGCATGAGCACAGCCACGAACATGAGCATCATCATGAGCATGAGCACAGTCACGAACACCACCACAGCGGAATGCATGACATTGAACATATTGTCTCCCATTTGGATATTTCGACAAAAGTCAAGGAGGATGTTCTGGCGGTTTATAACCTGATTGCCGAGGCGGAGAGCCATGTACACGGCAGGCCGGTGACGGAGATACATTTTCACGAGGTGGGCACCATGGATGCCATTGCAGACGTTACCGCCGTATGTATGTTGATGGACGAGCTTTCACCGAATGAGGTCATCGTGTCGCCCGTTCATGTGGGGAGCGGTCAGGTCAAATGTGCGCACGGGATTCTACCCGTTCCGGCGCCGGCGACCGCCTATATACTGAGAGATGTGCCGATCTACGGCGGCAGTATTCAGGGAGAACTCTGTACGCCTACGGGTGCCGCTCTGTTAAAACATTTCGCAGATCGCTTCGGTGATATGCCGGTGATGCGGACGCAGGCAATCGGGTACGGAATGGGCAAAAAGGATTTTCCGAGGGCCAACTGTGTCCGCGCCATGCTGGGCGAGACGGCGGATAAGACGGATACCGTGTCGGAGCTGTCCTGCAATGTGGACGACATGACGGCGGAGGCAATCGGTTTTGCGACAGAGCGCTTGTTTGAGGGTGGTGCAAATGAAGTTTATACCATTCCGATTGGCATGAAGAAGTCCCGTCCCGGCACATTGATCCGTGTGATATGCAAAGAGCAGGACAAGGAAAAGATGGTCGGCTTACTGTTCCGCCATACCTCGACTATCGGGGTGCGCGAGACTGTGACACAGAGATATATTTTGGAGCGAAAGATCGAGAGTGTGCAGACACCGTACGGTAAGGTGCGCCGCAAGGTCTCTTCCGGTTACGGGACATCGAGGATCAAGTATGAGTATGACGATCTTGCGCGCATTGCGAAGGAGCAGAATATCAGTATCGACGAGGTCAGAAAACTTGTTGAGAAAATATAGCAAAGACGGATTCTAAGAACACATTTTGCAGACCGGAAAATATAAAAAGGAGGAGCATCATGTGCACAGCAGCAACATATAAGACAAAGGATTTCTATTTTGGCAGGACATTGGACTATGAGTTTTCTTACGGTGACGAGGTGACCGTCACGCCCAGAAACTATCCGTTCCATTTAAGAGAGGAGGGGGACATGCTTTCCCACCATGCGATGATCGGAATGGCATATGTGGCGGAAGATTATCCTCTGTACTATGACGCAATCAATGAGAAGGGACTCGGAATGGCAGGGCTGAATTTCGTGGGAAATGCGGCTTGCTGGGATAAGAAAGAGGGTAAGACCAACATCGCGCAGTTTGAATTTATTCCGTGGATTCTCGGTCAGTGCTCCACGGTGAAGGAGGCGCGAAGCCTTGTTGAGAAGATGAACTTACTGAACACTCCGTTCAGCGACAAACTGCCGCTTTCCCATCTGCATTGGATCATTGCGGACCGTGAGGAAGCCATAACCGTGGAGGCGGTGCAGGAAGGAATCAAGATTTATGACAATCCGGTAGGTGTCCTGACCAACAACCCGCCCTTTGACAAGCAGCTGTTTAACCTGAATAATTACATGCATCTGTCAACAAAGTCTCCGGAGAACACTTTTGCACCCGGGCTTGATTTACAGCGATACAGCAGAGGCATGGGAGCAATCGGCCTTCCGGGTGACCTCTCATCACAGTCCAGATTTGTCAGGGTGGCGTTCACCAAGATGAACTCGATTTCCGGTGATGGGGAGAATGAGAGTGTCAGCCAGTTTTTCCATATCCTTAATTCGGTAGACCAGCAGCGGGGATGTTGTGAGCTTGATGACGGTAAATATGAGATTACCATTTACACGTCATGCTGCAATACGGACAAAGGAATCTATTACTATACATCCTATGACAATCATCAGATCACGGCTGTTGATATGCACAGGGAGAATCTGGACGAGAATGCGCTGGTGCGGTATCCCATCATCAAAGAGGAACAGATTAGGATGCAGAATTGATTTGATGGTATCAAGAACACCATTCGGCAGAATTGTTCAAGCATATAATCGAAGGACGATGTGCAGAAACCTATTGCACATTGTCCTTTTTTTTGGTAGACTTATCTCATCTGAAGGAATGGAATTCTGTTGTACATGTCAGGCATTTCGCCACGATTTCCATTATTTCAATTTATTAAGGAAAGGAGGGTTGAAGTGTCATTTATTGGACATCAAAGGTGCTAGAATGTGAATTACGGTAACCTTTTTACATTCGGTAACCAATCATAAAATTTTACGAAAAATGAGATTGACAAAATCGAACATTTGTTTTATTCTGGTAACAGAACAAATGTTCTAACAGAAAAGGAGAACAGATTATGGAAAGAGACGAGAAATTAAAAGCATTGGATGCGGCTTTGGGACAGATAGAGAGACAGTTCGGTAAAGGTGCCGTCATGAAACTCGGCGATCCCTCCGCGCAGATGAATGTTGAGACGATTCCCACGGGTTCCCTGAGTCTGGATTTGGCGTTGGGACTCGGCGGTATTCCGAAGGGAAGAATCATAGAGATATACGGACCGGAGTCCAGCGGTAAGACCACGGTGACATTACATATGATCGCCGAGGTACAGAAGAGGGGCGGTATTGCCGGCTTCATAGATGCGGAGCACGCGCTCGATCCCGTGTATGCGAAGAATATCGGCGTGGATATCGATAATCTGTATATTTCGCAGCCGGACTGCGGTGAGCAGGCTTTGGAGATTACGGAGACGATGGTGCGTTCCGGCGCGGTGGACATTATAGTAGTGGATTCTGTTGCTGCGTTGGTGCCGAAGGCAGAGATCGACGGTGATATGGGAGACAGCCATGTGGGTCTTCAGGCGCGTCTGATGTCACAGGCGCTGCGTAAACTGACGGCAGTTATCAGCAAGTCTAACTGTACGGTTATATTTATCAACCAGCTGCGGGAGAAGGTCGGCATTATGTTCGGTAATCCGGAGACGACTACCGGTGGCCGTGCGTTGAAGTTCTACTCCTCCGTGCGGTTGGATGTCAGAAGAATCGAGTCTCTCAAGCAGGGCGGAGAGGTGATCGGTAACAGGACAAGAGTCAAGGTCGTTAAGAACAAGATAGCCCCGCCTTTTAAAGAGGCAGAGTTTGACATTATGTTCGGCGAAGGTATCTCTGTCGTTGGCGATATACTGGATCTGGCGGCGGACAACAATATTATCGTTAAGAGCGGCGCATGGTATGCATATGAGGGCAATAAGATCGGACAGGGCAGAGAGAATGCGAAGCAGTACCTGAAGGATAATCCGGCGGTATGTGGAGAAGTGGAACGCAAGGTCAGAGAACTGTTTAATCTGGACGCGGTTCAGGCTGAGGATGAAACGCAGGCAGCTCCCGTGAAAGCGGATGCCGGCGGAAAAGCGGAATAGCCGAATATCGGAATAGCTGTTTCTATTTGATATGGATTGATACGGAGAACGGTAATGGTTGTAACACAGATATCCGAGTTGTCGAGATCACGTTTTCGGATTTATTTGGACGGACAGTTTGCCTTTGTCTTGTACAAAGGCGAACTGCGTCAATTTCAGATCAAAGAAGGTCAGGAACTTTCCGAGGAAAGTTATCATCATATCATGACACAGATTTTGCCTAAGCGGGCGAAACTGCGCAGCATGAATCTTTTGCAGTCCAGAGATTACACCAGGAGACAATTGGAAGATAAGCTCAGGCAGGGTGATTATCCGCAGGAATGTATCGATGAGGCGATTGCCTATGTGGAGTCCTACGGCTATATAGATGACAGGCGTTATGCTAAGGATTATGTCGAGTATCATCTGCAGACGAAGAGTAGGAACCGCATAGAGACGGATCTTTTGAAGAAAGGCATTGCGAAGGAATTGATTCGGGAGGTCTTTGACGAACTGGGGGATCTCGGTGTAGAGCAGGATGAATTGGCAATTATTTGCGAACTTCTGAAAAAGAAAAAATACTGCGCGGACACGGCGACCAGGCAGGAACAGCAGAAAATGTACGGCTTCCTGTATAGAAAGGGATTTCGCGGCGACACAATTGCAAGAGCACTTTTACTTGACATAACATCAAATTCAGTATAGAATTGAAGTGTTGTAATTTTGCTAACTATAGAATGTTGTTATCTACAAATGCTTATACAGCTTAAACATTCTAGAATAGATTATGTACAATGAAAATTAAATAAGGAGGTGCTCCTGTAATGTTGCAAGTCGTGATAGCAGTGATCATCACACTGGTAATATCAGCTCCGATATCGGCGTTGGTTGCAGTCAACTATCGCAAGAAAGTTGCGGAAGCCAAGATCGGTAACGCGGATGAGAAGGCCAGAGAAATTATTGATGAAGCTCTCAAGACTGCTGAAGCGAAGAAGCGCGAGTCATTGCTTGAAGTCAAGGAAGAGTCCATTCGTACCAAGAACGAACTCGACAAGGAAATCAAGGAACGTCGTGCGGAAGCGCAGCGCTATGAAAGGCGTGTACAGCAGAAGGAAGAGAACATTGATAAGAAAGCTGATGCTATTGAGAAAAAGGAAGCAAGCTTAGTACAGAGAGAAGAAGCTTTGGCTAAGCAGCGGGAAGAAATTTCCAAGCTAAACGAACAGAGATTACAGGAAC
>JAFLTD010000068.1 GCA_022510625.1 Lachnospiraceae bacterium | reverse complement strand
CCCTGGACACCCTGATTAAGAGTCAGGTGCTCTACCAACTGAGCTAGCGGTGCATGTCCTAAAATAGGCGTATTCAACACGCAAGAGTTATTATAGTATAATGTTATGGGCATTGCAAGCATTTTTTTAAGAAATTTATTTGAAATGATAAGGAGAGATGTAAAATGATCTTCGAGAGCCATGCGCACTACGATGATGCTGTCTTTGACGAAGACAGAGAAGAATTGCTCACTTCTCTGAAGGAACACGGTATCGATAAGGTAATCAATGTGGGGGCGAGCCTTGAAAGCTGTAGGATCACACTGCAGTTGATGGAGCGGTATCCTTTTATATATGGGGCAATGGGTGTGCACCCAAGCGAGACGGGTGAACTGGATGAGGACAGCTTTCAGTGGCTGCGCAAACAGTGCTCGGTAGATAAGGTCGTGGCGGTAGGAGAGATCGGTCTGGATTATCATTGGAAAGAGCCGGAGGTCCGTATTCAGAAATTGTGGTTTGAAAGGCAGTTGGAATTGGCAAGGGAAGTCAGTCTCCCGGTCATTATTCACTCCAGGGAGGCGGCCAGAGACACTCTGGATATGATGCAGGCACTTCACGCGGGCGAGATTGGCGGTGTGGTACATTGCTATTCTTATACGAAGGAGATAGCGCGGGAGTACCTTCAGATGAACTACTACTTTGGCATCGGCGGTGTGATCACGTTTCCTAACGCTAAAAAGCTGAGAGAAGCGGTCGAGTACATTCCCATGGATAAAATTTTGCTGGAAACGGACAGCCCTTATCTGGCGCCTGAGCCAAATCGCGGCAAGCGCAACACCTCCCTGAATCTTCCCTATATAGCGCGGGAGATAGCGGCGATTAAGGGGATTTCCTATGAGGATGTAGTACGAATCACGGAAGAAAACGCAGAGCAGTTGTTTTGTAATTAGCAATAATATGTAGGATAAGTTGTACATGTATAATATGCAATAAAGAGGTTCATATGGCAACGCTGGGAAACAGGAAGAATACATCGGAGATTATTCAGAAGTATCAGTTTGATTTCCGCAAGAAATTCGGGCAGAATTTCCTGATTGACAACAGCATACTGGACAAAATTGTTGAGGCGGCAGATATTACGCGTCAGGACTGTGTTCTGGAAATCGGACCGGGTATCGGTACGATGACCCAGCGCCTGGCGGAGGAAGCCGGTGAAGTAGTGGCGGTGGAGATTGACAAAAATCTGATGCCGATCCTTGAAGAAACATTGGCGGGTTATGATAATGTGACTGTTCTCAATGAGGATATTTTGAAAGTGGATATCCATCAAATTGTAGCGGACCATGGCGGAAGACCCATTAAAGTGGTTGCGAATCTTCCATATTATATTACGACGCCCATTATCATGACGCTTTTCGAGAGTCATGTACCGTTGAAGAGTGTGACTGTCATGGTGCAGAAGGAAGTGGCGGACAGGATGCAGGTCGGTCCGGGCACGAAAGATTACGGTGCACTGTCACTGGCAGTGCAGTACTATGCAAAGCCGGAGATTATCACGAGGGTTCCGGCGGCATGCTTTATGCCCAGGCCCAACGTGGACAGCACAGTGATACGATTGACGCGCTACGAGAAACCGCCGGTGGAGACGCAGGATGAAGAATGGCTCTTCGCTGTTATTCGGGCATCCTTTAACCAGAGGAGAAAGACACTGGCAAACGGTCTGGCGAATGCCGCCGGTCTCGGTGTCAACCGGCAGCAGGTCGAAGGTGTGTTGGCGGAGATGGGACTGTCTGCAACAATACGCGGAGAAACGCTTACATTAGAACGCTTTTCCGAATTATCCGACCGCCTGTTGACTGCTAGAGCTGCCGGTCGTTTTTAGTGTAAAAATACAATATAAAGTGATTATATATGAGAGCATCTCCATATCTTGGTGTATTTTTAACAGAAAGTTTCCAAAATGAAGGTGCTATTTTTACGCATATTTTATTTACATTAACAGGCGGCTATGGTAAACTAAAACAGTGATAATAGGGTTACTATGTAGGAAAAGATGCGGCGGTGGGACATGAAGCGTCAAATAGCCGTGGAAACACATTAATGAGGTGATTACCTTGGATAAATATGAATATAAAGTACGTGCCGATGAAATCAAGGCATTGATATCCGAAGGAGAGTTTGCTGAGGCTGTCAGCATAGCGGACACAATTGACTGGCGCAGGGTGAAAAGTGTTATGATGCTCTGCACGATTAGTGACTTATATAAAATCAACAGAAGATATCAGGAAAGCAAGGATATCTTGTTGCTGGCATACGAGAAACACCCGACGGGACGGCTGATCGTGTACTCTCTGTGCGAACTTTCCATCAAGATGGAAGAGTATGTTGATGCGATAGAATATTATAAAGAATTTGTGCGGATTGCACCGAAGGATACCGGCAGGTATATTCTTCAGTATCGTCTTTATGAGGCTCAGGATGTGAGCCTGGAAGAGCGGATTGCGGTTTTGGAGGAATTTAAGAAACGTGATTATAGAGAGAAATGGGCGTATGAACTGGCATATCTGTATCATCGGATCGGTTTGGCAACGAAGTGCGTAGAAGAATGTGACGAGATGTATCTTTGGTTCGGCGAGGGCAAGCATGTCATCAAGGCATTGGAATTAAAAGCGCTGCATGAACCATTGAGTGCTGAACAGCAGGCTAAATATGATGCGTGGATTACAGAGAGAGATGCAGGGGATACATCGACGGAAGAGGAAGACTCCGAAGAAGTAAACGACATTGATGACGCGTTGGGCGACACGCGGGTAGTTGAACAGATCAAGCATGCGCAAGATACAGATGAGCAGGCTATTGCTGTTGCTCCCACTACGGAACTTCCGGAAGTCAAGACAGTGGATGTTGGACAGTATAATACCATCAATTTACAGATGGCGCTGGCAGAGAGCATGAAAGAAATCCTGGAGGATGATACCGCGCAGGAATCTCCCGATTCTGAACTTCCTGCGGAAGATGAAGAAGCTGACGAGACCGATGTTGATACTGCGGAGGCTGAGGAGAGCGTTCCTGTTGTACAGGATTCGGAAGAGTCCGCAGATGCGGGGGAAGAAGAGCCGGATGATGAGGAGGAAGAACCGGAAGAGACATCTATAGCGGAATCGTTGATTGCACCGCTGTTGGAGGAGACTGTGCCAATGCCTGAACCTGAAGAGATAGAGGAGCATTTGTCAGAAACTCCGGTTATCCCGTTCCCGGAACAGCCTCAATTTGCGGAGCAGGAAGAGACAGAATCGGCATTCACAGAACTTGAATTCACAGGATCCGAATTGGCTGTTCCTGAATCGGCGGAACATGAGTCCACAGAATCAGAATTCGCGGAACCGGAATCAACAGAAGCAGAATCGGCACTGATAGAACCGGAATTGATAATCCCGGATGAGGACATCGCACAGTATAATATGCAGCCGGAGGAGTCCGATAGGCCGGCGACCATAGATACGGATGAGTTGTGGGAAGTAAGCACGCAGATTGCACAGGAGGACACGCTTTCTCTCAACGCGCAGCAAATTCTGGAACAGATTTCGAAACCCTCGAAATACGACAGCTTTTTGTCACAGGAATATGACGGGCAGATCAGCCTCGTGATGCCGGAGGCAACTCGCGTGGAGAAACAGATTACCGGACAGCTCAGCATTGACGATATTATGGCTGAGTGGGAAGAGATGAAGAGGACCAGCGAGCAGAGGCGCATGGAGGAAGTAAGGCAGCGTATTCTGGCACATACGGGCAATCTTTTCGCAGATTTTGACGAGGCAACCAAGAACGGCTTACTGGAAGAGTTAGAGCGGGCATTTGTCGCCGCAATTATGAAGGACTCCGATCAAAAACCGGCAATTAAGCAGGTGATTTTGCCGGATGACGATGACAAGATTAATTCTGCATTGGATGCGGTGAAATCTGAGGCAGAGCAGCTTGTGGCAAACGTGTCGGCTGATGTGGAACTTTCGGAGGATGACATCGACGACGGTGTGGAAGAGTTGGAGGAGATTGAAGAGCCGGTTGACGAGGAAGGCATGGATACAAAGCCCGTTGAGGAAGCTCCGGATACATCAGAGCAACTTAAGGAAGATTCGCCGACAGAAGAAGCTTCCGTTCAGGGCGATGCGACGAGGGAGGACAGCGTACAGGAAAGTGCACAAGATCGCGCGCTGACGCGGGAGGAACTGGCACTTTTCGGACAATTTGCGCACCATCGCAGATCCATTAAGCAATTGACGCAGACGCTGGACAATATGAGCCTTGCTCCCTATACGGGTAACGTAATCATCACCGGTGAGGAAGAGCTTACGACAATGACTCTTGCCAAGGCGCTCATTAAGGAGATGCAGCTGAATGACAATAACTTCTCCGGTAAAGTGGCTAAGATATCCGCTAATGTCCTGAATAAGAAAGACGTCGCGGAAACTTTTGCCAGACTGGATAACGGTGCGTTGATCATAGAGAAGGCATCACGTCTGAAACCGCTTACAGTGTCTAAGATGACCAAGGTCCTGGAAAAAGATAATATGGGACTGCTGATCATCATAATCGACAAGAAATCGAACATTAACCGGCTGCTCGCGGATCAGGCTTCACTCAATAATAATTTTAATCTGCGGATCGATATTGAACCCTTGGATGACGAGGCGCTGGTAGCGTACGCGAAACAATATGCGGAAGAGATGGAGTACTCCATAGATGAGTTTGGAATTTTGGCTCTTCACACGAGAATCGCGGACAGGCAGACAAGCGATCACGAGGTGAGCATGGCCGAGGTCAGGGAATTGGTTGATGAAGCGATTCATTATGCCAACAAGAAAACACCCAGACACTTTATGGACATTTTGCTGGCAAAGAGATATGATGATGAGGACATGATCATACTGCGGGAAAAAGATTTTATGCACTATTAATTTATTTACGAGTAGGGGGATTTTTATGGCGGCAAAAAAGGAAAAAAAGGCAAAAGACACAGAAGTTACTCAGGTATTCATCTCGGAGGCCGATCAGTATGTATTCGGTCAGGGAACACACTATGATATCTACAAAAAACTGGGTGCGCATCCGTCTGTTGAAAACGGTGTAAAGGGCATGTTCTTTGCGGTGTGGGCACCCAATGCGGCATGCGTGCACGTCATCGGAACATTCAACGACTGGAATGAAGAGATGCACATGATGCAGAAGATCGGACCGTCCGGAATTTACACATTGTTTATACCGGAAGTCGGTGAGAACGAACTGTACAAGTATCTGATTCACACACCTGCGGGGGAGAAATTGTACAAGGCGGACCCCTTCGCCAATTATGCGGAGATGCGCCCGGGCAATGCCTCTAAGACCTATGATATCAGCAAGTTCAAATGGACTGACAGTGCATGGATGACAAGCCGGGACGGCAAGGACTATAACAAAGAGCCCATGGCAATTTATGAGTGCCATATCGGTTCCTGGATGAAGCATCCGGACGGCACGCCGGATGGCTTTTACAACTACAGGGAATTTGCAGACAGGATCGTAGAGTATCTGAAGGAGATGAAGTATACCCATATTGAGCTGATGGGTATTGCGGAATATCCGTTTGACGGTTCCTGGGGATATCAGGTGACCGGTTATTATGCACCCACATCCCGGCACGGTACGCCGGACGACTTTATGTATCTGGTCAATACACTGCACCGCAATAAGATCGGGGTTATTTTAGATTGGGTGCCGGCACATTTTGCCACGGATGCACACGGTCTCGGAAGATTTGACGGACAATGTATTTTTGAGCATCCCGATCCGAGGATCGGAGAGCATCCCGACTGGGGAACGAAGATATTTAACTATGGTAAGAACGAGGTCAAGAACTTCCTGATTGCCAATGCACTGTTCTGGCTCAGAGAGTATCACATCGACGGAATCCGTGTGGATGCGGTGGCATCCATGCTGTATCTGGATTACGGTAAACGTGACGGACAGTGGGTACCGAATAAGTACGGCGGCAACGAGAATCTGGAGGCGATAGAGTTTTTCAAGCATCTTAATTCCGTTGTACTCGGTACATATCCCGGGTTTTTGACGATTGCGGAGGAGTCTACCGCATGGCCGAGAGTAACCACCAGAGTGGAGGATGACGGTCTGGGCTTCAGTTTTAAGTGGAATATGGGATGGATGCACGATTTCTGCGATTATATGAAGCTGGATCCGTACTTCCGAAAGAACAATCATTACGCTATGACCTTTGCAATGTCCTACAATCACAGCGAGAATTATATTCTTCCGCTGTCCCATGATGAAGTGGTGCATCTCAAGTGTTCCATGCTGAATAAGATGCCGGGATACCCGGTAGATAAATACGCGAATCTGCGTTTGGGTTATACATATATGTTTGGGCACGCCGGCAAGAAACTCCTCTTTATGGGACAGGATTTCGGACAGGAGAGGGAGTGGAGCGAAGAGAGAGAGCTGGATTGGTTCCTGTTGGGCGAGGAGCAGAATCGGGGCATGCATGAGTATGTGAAAGAACTCCTGAACTTATACCATAAGTATCCGGCGATGTATTCCATTGACAACGATTGGGGCGGATTTGAGTGGCTGAATGCGGATGACTGCGATCACAGCGTATACAGTTTCTACAGAAAAGATGCTACGGGCAAGAATAATATCATGTTCGTTATCAATATGACTCCTATGACGTGGGAGAATTATAAGATTGGCGTGCCTAAGAAAAAGAAGTATAAACTGCTGTTAAACAGTGATGACAAGCGCTTTGGCGGCAACGGACACGAGATTCCGGCGGAAATTGCAGCGGTCAAGGAAGAATGTAATTTTAAAGAATACAGTATCGCATTCGACCTCCCGCCGTTTACGGCTGCAGTGTTTATTTTCTAAGGCAGGCGAGAAAAAGTTATCAAAATGTATTAAAAATAAGAGGGATTCCATTGGAATCCCTCTTATTTTAGCTTATGTCATTATTAATAATTATCTTAAAAGATCCGGTTCGCTCATTCGGGTAAAAGTTCAACCATGAGTTGTTCCTGATATGCCCTGTCCTGTGTGGCACGCTTCAAGTCGTCAAGCCTTCCCATATCAATGAGGATAGAGTTGAGCTGATTCAGACGACTCTTGCCCTGCTCCAGACCCGCTTCGCGGCCCTCCGCATAACCTGACTCGTGTCCTTCCTCAAACAAAGTCTTAAAATGCAGTTCTTCATCATATTCATAAATACTCACTTTGATCGCCTCCGCCCTGTTCTTTTCTAGGAAATCCGATAGGATACCCTCCGCAATACATTCGTCCACCGCTTTCGCCACTGCTTCCTTCAAGGGCATTTGTTTTGCGTATGTTCTCAGTCGCTCCACATATATTGCATATTCCTTCAGTGTCCTGCAGGCCTCCATGATCTCCTCATTGCATCCGCAGTTGATATTGTACATTGTCACAGTCAGTTCCAGTTCAGGATGCGCCTGCTTCTTCTCATAGGAATCTGACAGTTTTAGCGTCTGTCTTTCCGGTTGATAGTCTACTCCGTTGTAGAACACCACAAAACGCGGAGCGGGGATTTCTATCAGTTTTGAACTGTACAAGTCCTTATTGTAGGTTCTCTTCTGCAGGATATCCGTCACATAGAACAAATCCCGCAGCGGCATGTTGGGGTTCACCGTGGACTGGTGCTCGTACAACATCAGCTCATGCTCGAACACGAAGGAGACATCGTTCTTATAATTCATATAGACTGCGTTCTCCAGTGTGGTGATCTCCAAGCCGCTTACATCCGCATAATTTGTCCCGTTCAGTGCATTGTAGAGACTCAGCAGATTCTCCTTGTCCTTGAACAGCATACGGAAAAAGGTGTCCTTGTAATTGCGTTGGACTGTTACATCATTCATCTTGTGTCCTCCTTTGTCACAGGAGAACCGCCTTAGTTTCGGAATCTCCTGCCTTTATAGAATGTTGATTGGAATAAAAGCATGGATTTTCTGAAACTTAGTAGAATATAGAAAATACTTGATTAGGTGGACAGACCCGGATGTGGGCTTGTCCAACCTTAATAGAAAATATGCTTTTCTGTATTTTAACATATTTTTATCGGAATTGTAAATATATTTTTGCAATTGAAATTTAGGTGAAATTGAGAATAGTAATTAAGATAATATAAATATAAATAAGAAAGACCATGAGCCTTAGAGTAAATCAATCATCTTTAATATTCTGGATTTTTTATCAGCGTTACAATATTTTATTTTATCCATAATCTCATCATCTAAAGTCTTCTCCTTAGAATGATCAACAGCATAAGTGTATTCGCCGCCGATAAAATAATCAACACTGCACTGAAGGATATTGGCAATCTTAACGAGAGCGGTCAGAGACGGGTTGGCCCGCCCGCACTCGATGTTGCTGATGTGACTGGGATTAACGTCCAGTTGATTGGCAATATATTCCTGCGTAATGCCCTGCGACAGTCTGCGCTCTTTTATTTTCATACCGATTGCTTTAAAATCCAAGTCCGCCATAATAGATTCCTTTTTATCTAGTATGTGTTAATTTTAATGTACTATTTCTAATAGATTAATGAGTTATAACAAAATAACATTAGCAATAACTAATTTTACATGTTATAATAACTAGTGAATTTTAATGATGAAAAAACTCATAATAGAGTCAACTTATTGATCCACCCTTGTAATGGAGCCGGTTTATTAATATAATGGATATAAATGTGCTAAAGTACGAAGAGAATCTTAAAGAAAAATTTGTCGAAAATCAAAAGATAAAGGAAGTAAAGTTATGTCATTAGCAAACGATTTTGAGCAGTATAAAAGAGAACTTAAATTGATAAAGGACCAGAATCCTTATGAGTGTGAATTGTATTCCATTATTGCCTGTGTTATGCGGGACAGAAAAAGCAGCAGAGAAATATCTATAAGGGATGTATCTGGTGCACGGTTATCCAAAAGACTTTGTACTAGAAATTTCTATGGTCCAAGCGGATTTCCCGATTTTGTAATATTGAGCCTTGAATACAGGGCAGGGGAAAAAATAAAAAAAAGGAAACTGAGGGATGGCGGTGTACTTGGCGCAATAGAAGCAAAACATATTAATGAGGTCATTGATAATCCGGAACAAAGCAAGACTAAGAATATAAATCAATTAAATAACCATATTCAATATTTTAAAAAAGTTATTTATACAAATGGTCTCGTCTGGCAATTCTATGAGTCGGATCATAACAACAAAAGAAGAAAACCTAAATGGACATGGGAGGTTTCACTTGGATACAATGAGTGGAATAACAAGCAAGGCACTGAGCAGAAGAGTGATCAGTGCATTAAATGGGCTTCTGTTGAGAAATGGAATGAACTGCTGAGCAGGTTGGATGAAATCAGGTGGAAATAATGATATATGTAAGACCACGTACGGAGGATAAAAGATAATGAGGAAAGTAACAAGGAACTTATATAGGAGCATAGCATGGATACTGATAGCGGTATGTGCTATTTGCGGTGTCGGTGAATCGGGAGCCGGGATGCTTAAAGTACAGGCAAAAGGGAAAATCACGGCATCCGGCGGTAATAATGCTGAGGAAATTCAGAGCGTGCTTTCTCTTGGGCGCTACTATAGTGCGGCTATTAAGGCGGATGACAGTCTATGGATGTGGGGAAGTAATTCTTTGGGGCGATTAGGAAACGGAAGTACGGAGGACAGTTATGTACCGATAGAGATTATGCAGGATGTGAAAACGGTTTCTCTCTGCTATGGTACTAGTGCTGCCATTAAGAAAGATGACAGTTTATGGATGTGGGGATATAATTCTTCGGGGCAATTAGGAAACGGAAGCACGGAAAGCAGTTACGTACCGATAGAGATTATGCAAGATGTGAAAATGATTTCTCTCAATGGTTCAACTAGTGCTGCCGTTAAGAATGACGGCAGCCTGTGGATGTGGGGAGTTAATCTTCCGGGGAGTGTAATTACCAGCCGGCACAGTGATATACCGGTTAAGATCATGGAAGATGTAAAAGCTGTTTCCCTTGGTGACGAGCATCGTGCCGTAATAAAAGAAGACGGCAGCCTGTGGATGTGGGGAGGTAATAACAAAGGACAATTGGGAAACGGGGCTACAACTACTCTTGAAACCGATACTCCGATTAAAATCATGGAAGATGTGAAAGCTGTTTCTCTGGGAGAGGAGTATAGTGCAGCGATAAAAGAAGATGGCAGCTTATGGATGTGGGGACTTAATGAGCGGTATCAGTTGGGCAATGGAACCAATAAAAACAGCAATGTACCGATTAAGATTATGGATGATGTTAAGGCAGTGTCTTGTGCTTATGAGCACAGTGCAGCCATTAAAGATGATAATAGTTTATGGATGTGGGGAGATAATGGTTACTATAGATTAGGAACTAATAGTTCGCGCGTGCCGGAAAAACGAATGGAAAACGTAAAAGAAGTCTCTCTCAGTCGGTATCATAGCGCCGTTGTTAAATACGACGGCAGCTTATGGGCATGGGGGAACAACTCTTTTGGGGAGTTAGGTGATGGAAAAGCAGCGGGAATATCCAGCTATAATCCCATCGAAACTATGCCGGCAGGAAGCATTTATGTGTCAGACATATCCGCCTCCGAAATAGAAATGGAATCCCTGAGCGATCCTGAGATTTTGGTCAAAGATTCCAAGGGTGTTCCGATTGGCGGCGCGACAGTGACATATCGCGGGCAACGTCTGACAACTTCGGATGACGGTATTGTGGCAATACATAATTATGAGAAAGGGAATTCTCTCAGTATCAGCAAGGATAACTATGAAACAAAGAAAATTCCATCCTTTACCGCAAGTAAGACCGGGCGCACAACGTATACGCTGTCTCCGATCATAAGTAACGTCACCATGATACTGGATGGGGAAGAGACGGATCTGCTTACAAAGGAAGCAATAATCAACAAATATTATAGGACTACGGAATTTGCCATCCGCTGTGAGGGGAGCAGTGAGGTTGTGTCTTACGAGTTGTATTCCGGAGCTAAGTGTGTAGCCAAGAGTAATGACGGAGTCTTTGACAAGCTGCGCTATGACGATTTTACAACCGGTCAGCCGGTTTATCTATATGCGAATTTGCAGGCTCAGTCGGTTCCCCACAAGATTAAATTAGGTATTCAGGTAATCAATCAGGATATCATCGTGCCCGAGTTTTCGCTTGGAGAGGCTTTTAAGATAGATTTTCCGGACAATGCTCCGATACTCGGCGGCAAAACCCTTGAGATGGAATTGGGGGATTCTCCGGTAACGTTCAGTGTGGATGCAGACGGAGAGATTAAGGTCGGTATTAATGCTGAAGAATTAAGTAAGAGTGATACAGATTGGTTTGGCGCGCTTAAGAGATTGAATAAAGACAATGCCCGTAAGTATATAGAGGAAGCCAAAAAATCAAAAGGGTACTGGGCAAAGAGCAGGGATAAGCTCAGACCTGAAATTGGCGTAATCGGTTATCTGGAAGGCAACGTGTATAATCCGGATCATTTAACGGGGAGAGTTTTCGTTGAACTGTCCGTGGAAAATTCATTGGAGAAACAGTTTCAGGCGTGGGTTGTTCCTGTTGTTGTGGAGGTGAGTATTTCCGGCAAGATCAATGCGGACGGAAGTCTTACCTATACAATAGATCAGGGATATTCCGGTACCTTAAGTGTAGGCGGTGAATTTGGCTTGGGACTTTACGGCGGTGTTGGTTTGGAAAAAATCGCCTCTGCCGGATTTTATGGAGAGGCAGGGCTCGGACTTGCTTATGACATCCTGCCTGAGACAGTCAGAGGACTGAACCGGTTGTATGTAGAGGGTGCAGCGGGTCTTGAGGGAAAACTTCTTGGAACATCGCATAAGCTGGAACTTGTAAGCGGAACATACTATTTCATCAATAAGCAGAACGGTAACCGGGCAGCACTGGCATATTCGCCGGACGATGACGCTGTATTTGTCATCGACAATGACAAAGTATACCCGCTCCTGGACCGTTCCTATCTGTCCGCCAACGGCGGTGCTAAGATGCAGTGGATGTCGGATGCACAGGTGAGCGCTGACGGCAGCATGCAGGAGACGGAGCTGCAGGGAGCGGCATATCCGGATATCATCCCCACGGTGGTCCGGGCGGGTGATACGGTCATGCTGTTCTATTTGACGGATGCAGGCGCAGGACGGGATGCTGCAGACAGAAGCATGTTAGTTTATTCCGTCTGGGATGATGAGAAGGAAAACTGGAGTGAACCCGTGGCAGTCCTTGATGACGGTACGGCGGACTTTACACCGGATATCTATTCCGATGGCAGCAGGTTCTATGCTGTATGGCAGAATGCTGAGAAGAGCCTTGCGGGAGGACTCACGCTGAATGAGATTGCAGACAGGCTGACGCTCCATGCGGCAGTCTACGACCCGGAAGAGACAGGGTTTACCGACTTGGGTTCCATTGAGAGCGGAAACGGCCGGTTCCAGCAGCAGCCTCAGATTGTATCGGACGGGGAGAGCGTGTCGGTCTACTGGTATGAGAATGAGGAAGATAACGTACTGGGCCTGTCCGGAACGAACAGGATTTACCGGGCAGTATTGTCGGATGTGAATGCTGGTTCTGTTACGAGTGTTCTGAGTGTACCGACGGAAGAAGATGCTGAAGAAGACACGGAAGAGATAGGTGATTTGGAAGACACCGATGAGGATGAAATAGAATCGGAGGACGGCGATGACCCTGATTCGGACAGTGCGGATGAGGAAGAATCGGATGATGAAGATGCCAGTCCGGATAATACGGGCGAAGAGGAATCCGATGCAGAGGATCCGCACGGGGAAGAGTATGACCCGGAGAATAACGAAACAGAAGAACCCGAAGCTTATATATATACCGGCACATTTACTCAGTATGTCGCTGAGGGAGAAGAATATGAGACAATAACGGAAGACGGGGAAGCAGATTCCACAGAGGAAGAGACTACGCCGGAGGAAGGAGAAAGAGTATCCGGAGAGGAAGAAGAGAGCGGCGAGGCAACACCTGACAATGGCGAAGTGGAAAATAATGAAGTGGAATTCGAGGAGGAAACAGACTCTGATGATGAGACGACGGCACCTGGAGATGAGTACGATCCGGATGAGTCGAAGGCGGAGATTTATGGTGTAGAGGGAGAGACTGCACAGGCGATGGCTGCTGCGAGTGAAAACCCATGGAAAGTGAGCCTGCTGTACGACGAAAGGAATTGTATCGTGTCAGCGGATGCGGGCATGTCGAATGGTAAGATTTCCTATGCCTACGTGGCAGGTAAGCTGGACGGGATGCTGGAACTGACAGACGGAAGCGTGGTCATGCTTTCTGACGGTGCAGAGAGTAAGAGCCTTGACACAGGGATCTGCGGTCATGTGGAGTTCACAACATTATACGGGGAAGAGTCCCTGGCCTGGTACAAGGACGGGGATATCCGCTATGTCAATGGGGATGGCAGCATCAGAGAGCTGTTCGGAGAGAGCAGGCTGTCCGGTGCAGTCTATACGCTGCTGTCCGATGATGACAGCGTTGAGCTGCTCTTCCCGTTGAGCATGGGAGGCAGGTCAAACCTGTACCGCATCACATCAAAGGGAGGCAGTTTCGGTACAGCCCTTCCCGTGACCGATCAGGAAGACTATATCCAATACGTGGACGGCTTTATCGATGGAGACAGGACCATCATGGTCTACAACAGAATGGAAGCGGAAGTTGTGGGAACTGATAATGGTTTGGAGATCAATGAGAAGAACAACGGTCTTTATACCGGCATACTGCATCACAGCTATTACGATATCGCCATTCAGAATGCAGGCAGCATGGTAAAGCGAGACGTAGAAACCGGCGGGGATGTGCTGGAAATTACCGCGCAGCTTTCCAATATCGGAACGCTTGAGGCAGGGCAGTTAAAATTGTCGCTTGCCAAGTCGGGCGGAACAGTCTTAGAGACAGTGGCGATTGACACAGTTCTTGAATCGGGAGAGACGGAGTATATAGCGGCGGACTTTTCATTGGGCAATATCACAGAAGAAGGAGAATACACCGTTACTGTTTCCGGTGTGGCGGAAACCAATACAGATAATAACAGTACAGAGATTACTCTGGGAGAGGCTTCGCTGCAGGTGAGTGCGGAAGTGATCGCGGTGGGAGATACCAGAACCATGCAGATCGGTATTGAAAATACCGGGGTGACAGCGTGCGGCGGAACGGTGAGCGTCCGGGATGCGGAGACGGGGGAAGTATACTGCAGCAGCGATTTTGAGCCGATTGCCAGAGGGCAGATATCATTTACTGAGATTGAAATCGATAACAGTATATTTACTCAGAAGGAGATATTGGTATTAGAGGCGGTTGTTGTGCCGGAGGGAGAGGAACAGGATATTGCAAGTGAATTCGTGACGGCATACGCACCTACATATACTGTCGATTTCGTGACGAAGACGGGTGAGGAAGCGGACGAAGAAACGCATACGGAAACAGTCTTTGTGGGTTACGGCAAGAGAGCGGAGTTCCCTGCCAATCCCACGAAAGAGGGGGCATATTTCATCGGCTGGTATACGACAGAGGATTCGTTGACAGGCACACTCTATACAGAGGAGACAGCAATTACGGAGGATGTGACTCTGTACGCATGCTTTGCCAAGGAACAGGGCAGCATTTCCTTGGAGAATTGTTCGGTTTCGGAGATCCCTGCACAGCTCTATACCGGCAAAGCATTGAAACCGGCGGTCACGGTGAAGTGGGGAAGTGAAGTACTAAGCTCCAAGACGGATTATACCGTAAGTTATCAGAATAATAAGGAGCAGGGCAAAGCCACTGTGACAATCACAGGCAAAGGCAGGTACAGAGGCACCATCACAAGAACATTCATGATCCTGTATCCGTTTAACAAGGTATCCGTCAAGGCGATCCCGGCCGTTGAATTTACCGGGGAATACTATACGCCGGATGTGACGGTCACCTATAATAAAAAGACACTGACTCAAGGAAAAGACTATACGGTTACATACACCAATAACCGTAATGCCGGAACTGCGGGTGTGACACTGACGGGTATCGGAGCATACAGCGGTACCAAGACAGTGACTTTTAACATCAAAGGACTGAGCATTACAAAGGACATCGTATTTGAAAAACCGGGGAATGTGGTGTACAGCGGTGGGGAGCAGACACCGATCATCACGGTTAAGACCAAAGCAGGTGAACAGCTTCAGGCGGGTTCCGACTATAAGGTGGTATATGAAAATACCGTCAATAAGGGAACCGCAACTGCAACGGTGATCGGTAACGGCAACTTTACCGGAACCAAGAAGTTTACTTATAAGATATTGGCGAAACCGCTCACGGCAGATATGATTGCAGAGATTGCACCGCAGACCTACACGGGCAGTACCATCAAGCCTGAGGTTATCGTTACCGATGAAAGCACATCACCGGAACCGTTAATACAGGGGAAGGACTATACGGTATCCTACAGCAAGAATAAGACGGCAGGTATGGCTGCTGTCACCGTCAAAGGGAAAGGCAATTACAGCGGTACGGTAAAGACTTCTTTTGAGATCAAAAAAGTGGATCTGGAAGAACTGAAAGACAGCGGGCAGCTCACTGTAAAGGTAAACGACATAGCCTATACGGGCAAGGCATTGAAGCCGTCCGTGCAGGTCTACGAGGGAACCAAAAAGCTTTCCGGCAGTACCTATACGGTCACTTATTCCAATAATGTGGGGACAGGAAGCGGCAATGATACCGGTACGGTGACAGTTACCGGTAAGGGCAATTATACCGGCACGGTATCTGCTGATTTCAGGATTGTGGATAAGGCTAAGCTGATTACATCATTAAAGATTAACAAGATAGCGGACGAAGTTTATACAGGTAATGCCATTGAACCGGAAGTTACGATTACGGACGGCGATTATCAGCTTGTAAAAGGACTGGATTATGAAACATCCTACAGTAATCAATACAATGTAGGCAAAGCCACAGTGACCATCCAAGGTATCGGCAGCTATGCAGGCAGTAAGGATATAACTTATAAGATCACAAAACGGACAATTGCCAATACGAATGTTTTGGCTGAGGACTTCGCAATAGAGCCTGTGGCAGATCTAAAGTACACAGGATATGCATTGAAACCGGATATAGTCATGAAAGATGGCGCTAAGGTATTGGAGTTGGGAAAAGACTATAAACTCTCCTATAAGAACAACACCAATATCAGTACTGATACCAAGAAGGCGACGATCACTGTCACGGGAATAGGTAATTACAGCGGCAGTATCAACACGACAACCTTTAATATTGTATCATGGGATTACGACAGCCTGCAGGCAGAGATCCCGGATCAGGTGTACACGGGCAAGGCCCTTAAGCCACAAGTTGTATTTTATATAGACGGAGAAGAGATTGCGTTGAAATCCGGAACTGTGGTGAAGATTACATACGCAGACAATAAGAATGCGGGAACGGCGAATGTTACCATCAGTGGCAAGGGAGTACTTAAGGACATAGAGCCGCTCAAAGTTGATTTTACAATCGAACAGGCGAGTCTTGAGGATGCGGCAGTCAGCAGGGTTGCAAACCAGACATTGAAAGGCGTTGCGGTCAAACCCACTCCTAAAGTAAAAGTAGGTAAGAACACACTCAAAGCGAACCGTGACTTTACGGTGAAATACCTGCGCAACGGAGTCAAGGGTGAAGCCGAGATGATCATTACCGGAACCGGGAACTATACAGGTGAATGTCGTAAGACCTTTATTGTTCAATAATATATAGAAACAGAAATTGATTTTAAGGTTAAGAAAGTGCACAATTATGCCGAAATAAAGGGTGAATGTGGAAAACATTCGCCCTTTTAACATCACTACATTGGAGATTTTGGTATGAAGATTACTTTTGACCACAACACCGCAAATCAAAATGTAGACAGGGCAACAACCGCATATAGACATACCCGGACGCCCAAGACGGAGCGGACAGGTAATTACGCATTAGACATTTCTGGCACAGTTATGGATAACAACGCTTACTCAG